>DATBHW010000054.1 GCA_036557285.1 Ktedonobacterales bacterium | reverse complement strand
CATGGGGAAGCAGAAGTTTGTGCGGAGCAAGCCGCATGTGAACGTGGGGACGATTGGGCACATTGATCATGGCAAGACGACGCTCACCGCCGCCATCACCAAAGTGCTGGCGCAGGCGAAGCTGGCGAAGTACACCGCCTTTGACCAGATTGACAAAGCCCCCGAAGAGAAAGAGCGGGGCATCACGATTGCCATCGCCCACGTCGAGTACGAGACGGAGCAGCGGCACTACGCCCACGTGGACTGCCCGGGACATGCCGACTACATCAAGAACATGATCACCGGCGCGGCGCAGATGGATGGCGCCATCCTGGTGGTCAGTGCCCCGGATGGCCCGATGCCGCAGACCAGAGAGCACATTCTGTTGGCGCGGCAGGTGGAGGTGCCCGCGATGGTGGTCTTCCTCAACAAAGTGGACATGCTGGAAGACGAAGAGTTGCTGGAGTTGGTGGAGTTGGAGGTGCGCGAACTCTTGAGTCGCAACCGCTTCCCAGGGGAGGAGACGCCGATCATTCGGGGGAGCGCGTTGCAGGCGTTGGAGTCCACGGGGGACTTGTCGCGGGAAGACCCGGCGGCGCAGCCGATCTGGGCATTGATGGATGCGGTGGACCGCTACATCCCGACGCCGCCGCGCCCGGTGGACCAGCCGTATCTGATGCCGATAGAGGACGTGTTTGGCATCAAGGGACGGGGGACGGTGGTGACGGGGCGCATCGAGCGGGGCAAGGTCAAGGTGGGGGAGACGGTAGAGATATTGGGGATGAAGGACGAGGCGCGCAGCGTGGTGGTGACGGGAGTGGAGATGTTCCAGAAGACGCTGGACGAGGGGGAAGCGGGAGATAATGTGGGCTGTTTGCTGCGGGGAGTGGAGCGCAGTGAGGTGGAGCGCGGGCAGGTGTTGGCGAAGCCGGGGTCAATCAAGCCGCATCGGGCGTTTCAGGCGGAAGTGTATGTGCTCTCGAAGGAAGAGGGGGGGCGGCATACGCCGTTTGTGCATGGGTATCGGCCCCAGTTTTACATCCGCACGACCGATGTGACGGGAGAGATCCTGCTGCCGGAGGGGGTGCAGATGGTGATGCCGGGGGATAACATCACGATGGGAGTGAAGCTGATCGTGCCGGTGGCGTTGGAGGAGGGGAGTCGTTTTGCGATTCGTGAGGGAGGACGCACGGTGGGGGCTGGTGTGGTCGTTCAGGTCCAGGGGTAAGACGAGATCGCCAGGACGAAAGAGGAACATCAGGCAGGGGCATAGCCAGGCTGCGTCCCTGCCTGCCCTTCTTCTTGCCTGGTAGACGCATTACTGGACATGCCTGATAAGATAGGATACAATTGTCAATGGAGGGCGCATAATGGCAGCAAAAGGCAAAGAAAATCGCATTGTGATTACGCTCGCCTGTACGGTATGCAAAGAGCGCAATTATGTCAGCAGCAAGAATAAGAAGAACGACCCGGAGCGGTTGGAGTTGCGCAAGTTCTGCCGACGTTGCCGTACCCAGACAGCGCATCGTGAGACGAAATAGCCTGCAAGGCTGACACATCCGAGCCTGGGAGGAAAGCACCACATGGCGAACAAGACCATAGATAGAAAGAAAGCCGTGCCCGCGCGCTCGCAGGCTGCAAAAGTCAGCCCAAAAGGGGCGAGCGGCAAAGCCACCCGACCCGGCGGTAACAATGCAGGCAAGCCATCTGATCCAAAACAGGAAAAGGCGTCGCGTGCAGGCGCGGAGGTTTTGGAAGTCGAGGAAGTAGAACCCGAAGCGCTTGAGGCCGATGAAGAAGCAGAGGTGGATGAGGAAGCGGTTGACGAGGCAGACGAGGTTGATGAGACAGATGAAGCTGATGAAGCTGATGAGGAAGAGTTCGTTGAGGAAGAAGAGGAAGTCGTAGAGGAGGAGCCAGCCAAGAGCCGCTTTGCCAAATCCAAGAATGAGCGCGATCTGGTGGCGAGTCCTCAGGATTATAGCATCAGCAGATCGACCAAATCGCGCCTGCCAACCTTCCCCGGCTCTCAGTTCTTGTACTCATCCTACCGGGAACTGCGGCTCGTCACCTGGCCGAGTCGGCGCGATACCTGGAACTGGTCGCTGGTGGTCGTCGGTGTTTGTGTTGCGGTAGCCATTGTGCTGGGCGCGGCTGACCTGGGACTGTCGCGCTTTGTGACATGGTGGCTTTCGCTCGCGCACTAGCGCCAGGGGAATTGGGGAAACGCTGTGGTAACTGAACAAAGCGATACAACTGAAGATGCCGCCACTCCTCCCCCGCCAGATGTGGAGCGCCAGTGGTTCGCTGTGCATACCTACTCCGGCTATGAAAACAAGGTGAAGACGCACCTGGAGGCGCGGGTGCAGTCGCTCGGCATGAAAGATAAGATCACGCGCGTGGTCGTGCCGATGGAGGAAGAGACGGAGATCAAGAACGGCCAGCGCCGCACCGTTCAGCGCAAGGTTTTCCCCGGCTATGTGCTGGTGGAGATGGTGATGGACGAGCAAAGCTGGTATGTGGTGCGCAACACGCCTGGCGTCACCAGTTTTGTGGGCGCGGGCGGTGGCCCCGGCAACCTGATTAAGCCGGTGCCGCTGCAAGAGTCGGAGATGAAGTTGATCTTGAAGCAGGCAGCCAAGACTGAGGAGAAGCCCAAGACGAAGATCAGCTATGCTGTTGGGCAGCATGTGCGCGTGATTGATGGACCCTTCACCGATTTCATTGGCACCGTCTCGGAGATTCACGCTGACCGCAATAAGGTGGTGGTGGTAGTTACCTTCTTTGGCCGCGAGACGCCCGTGACGCTGGACTTCTTGCAGGTAGAGAAGGTCTGAAAAAGCGTATCCTGGACGGATAAGAAGGCTGATAGCCAGCCAGCGCGACACCTGATGCGCGCTGGCTTTCATCTGTCTATTATGAGCAGAGGTCTTTCCAGGCGAGCCAGCCCTGGGGGATAACGAGGAGCAAGCATGGCAAAGCGTATCAGAGCCGTCGTGCGGCTACAGATTCAGGCGGGCAAGGCGACGCCCGCGCCGCCGATTGGCCCGGCGGTGGGTCAGTATGGCATCAATATTATGGCGTTCTGCAAAGAATATAACGAGCGCACCGCCAATCAGGTTGGGCAGGTGGTGCCGGTTGAACTGACGATTTTTGAGGATCGCAGTTTTACCTTTGTGACGCGCACGCCCCCCGTTGCCGATCTGCTGAAGAAGGCGATTGGCATCGAGAAAGGCTCGGCGACGCCTAACAAGGTAAAGGTCGGCACGCTCAGCCGCGAGAAGCTGCGCGAGATCGCCGAACTGAAGATGAAAGACCTGAACGCCATTGATATTGAGGGCGCTGAGAAGATGGTTGCGGGCGCTGCCCGCAGCATGGGCATTACGATTGGGTCATAGAAGCCAGGCGCATATTTCCCGCCCGACAGTCACTGCGGACGCCAGGCGCCACAAGGAGGGCATGTATTTATGGCAACCCGTCATGGGAAAAAGTATGTTGATGCGGCCAAGCTGCTGGAGGAAGGCAAGCTCTATCAGCCAGCCGAAGCCGTAGACCTGCTCAAGAAGATGAACTTTGTGAAGTTCGACCCGACGGTTGAGGTTCACATGAAGCTGGGAGTGGACCCCCGCCACGCCGATCAGATGGTGCGCGGTGTGGTGACGCTGCCCGCCGGGACCGGCAAAGAGGTGAAGGTGCTGGTCTTCGCGCAGGGCGACAAGGCCAAAGAGGCCGAAGACGCCGGAGCCGATTTCGTCGGCCTGGACGATGTGATGAAGCAGATTGATGAGGGCTGGCTGGGCTTTGATGTCGCCATTGCGACGCCCGATGTGATGGGCAAGGTGGGCCGCCTGGGCCGCCGCCTGGGGCCGCGTGGCTTGATGCCAAACCCCAAGACCGGAACGATCACGTTCGACATTGCCAAAACGATCAAAGAAGTGAAAGCCGGGCGTGTGGAGTTCCGCGTAGATCGGACCAGCCTGATTCACATCCCCGTCGGCAAGCTTTCGTTCGATCAGGAGAAGCTGGCCCAGAATCTGGCCGCCGCCATTGATGCCGTCGTGCGCGCGCGTCCCAGCGGCGCCAAGGGCACGTATATCAAGAGCGTGGTGGTCTGCTCCACGATGTCCCCCAGCGTTCGGCTGGATGTCCCCAGCGCGCTGAGCATGAAAGTCGCCGTCTAGCGCGCCAGTATGAGCGAGCGGGCGAGCGGCCAATGCGCCGCTCGCCCGCTCGCTCATACTGGCTGCTATAGCAGCCCCTCATCGATCTTGATACCAGGGAAAAGGCGCGAGTTGACTGGGCCGCCTTCGATGCGCTGGAATGCCGGCATGCCGGAAGTTGGTCCTTCTGCGACCCGCTCAAACAAGCGAAAGCGCCCACCTGCGGGGGCATCAGGGTCCACCAGCCAGTATTCGCGCACGCCCGCCTTCAGGTACGCGAGGTATTTATCTTGCTCGTCGTTCGCTTGCGTGCTGGGCGATAGAATCTCACACACCCATTCTGGCGCGCCATACAGCCGTTCAGAGGCCAGGCGGCTCAAAGGGCTGTTTGTTTCTGTGTAGAGAATATCGGGTACCAGGATGGTATGCTCATCCAGCACAATCTCTATCTCTGGGAAGACTTCACCAGCCAGATGATGCGTTCGGATATAGACATTGATGGCTTCGAGGATGTCACGAAGATAGCGCGCATGGCGAATCACTGGACGTGCAGCCACAACAATCCTCCCATTGATGAGTTCTGTTTTCGGCGATTCTGGTGGCAAACTATCTACGTAAGCGTAGTAGTCTGCAACTGTGCGCAGTTGTTCGATTGCCATCGTGAACGCTCCATCGGGGTCAAGCCAGGATCACCCGCCTCTGTATAAGTACCCTTTAGTGGTCGTGTCTCTGCTTCCATTATGCCATATAGAGGCAAAGAGATGTGCTGCGCCCTGCTGTTTCTGACATGTGGGACAGGGGGGAACCTGCGCGTATTTGCAGATGCGCAGTGGGGAGTATGTAGATCAGGATGTATCAGAAGCGAGTACGCCAGCGTGAGTCAATTCACGCGGGCGTACTTCTTGTTTCATTGGGCTGCGTTAGTGGATGAACACCACTCCAGGGCCTGGGGTAATGTAGCGGTAATCAACGCGCCCCCAGTTGCCGTCGTTCCAATAGAAATTCATCTCGCTGATGAGTATCCAGCCACCGGGGAGAAGCTGCTCCACGTGGCCGACATGCCCTATGCCCAGCGCGCCTTGCACCCCTGGTTGGAAGACGACTGTCGCATTGGGGACAGGGGTGGAGGTCACGGTGTAGCCGCGTGCGCGGGCGCCGTCCGCCCAGGACCAGGCATCGCCGATGCCCGCAAAGTATTCATCGGGCCGTTTGTGGGCTGCCCACCAGGTACATTGTCCAAAAGAGCCGCCGAAGGGATCGCCCGCGTAATCTTGTACGTTAAAGCTGTTAAACCCAGGAACAGCGATGTAGCTGCCATAGGGCGGCTGCGGAGTGATCGCCGGGGCATAGGGGATATGGAGCAAGGCGTGAAAGTTCGCGCCGTAGGTGGGATCGGAGGGTACTTTTAAGCTCATCCCGGTATAGATTTGTTCCCCATCTACCAGCCCGTTCAAGAGCAGGATGCCGCCTACCTTTACGCCAAACGTTTTGGCGATGCCCTCTGCGGTGTCGCCAAAACGAACGGTATATCGGTGGAACTTCACTGGCGGAGGGGGTGGGGCGGCAGAGCCAGCCAGGCTTGCGAAGTTATTCCAGAACTGCGGGCCGGAACTCAGTACGCCCACCGTGAGCGCCGTGACGATCAGGCTGACCATGACAACCGCCAGGGCTACGGCATGAAAGAAAAAGGGTCGGGGACGGTGCGCTCGCGGAGCGATAAGAGTATGGCCGAGCGCGCCGATCTTGTCGGTTTTGCGTTCTCCGGCAATAAAGACGGGAAGAGGGGTGCCTGGCTCCAACCCGTAATGCGCTTCGTCGAAGCCGATCAGCATGCCCCCGCGCCGCATAAAGGAGCTGGTCTGGCCGCTGTGAAAAGGAACTAATCCCCGCTCTTCAGAGGCGCCGCCGTCTTCATCCGATTCGTCATCCCATGCCTGCTCTTCGGAGAGGTTGGGTGCGTCATCGGCATAGCCGTCGCCCTCTGCGTCGGCAAGCGCGTCTGGGGAAGGGCCGTCGTCATCACGCTCTGCGTACTGGGAAGCGTCCTCGGCTAATTCATCCTCGCCCTGATAGGCGGCGGGGTCGTCCTCATCTGCCCACTCCTCCTCTTCTTGCCACGCCTCTTCACCCCCATAGGCGAGTTCTGTCACGTCTTCCTCTTCCCACGTTTGCCCCCTGTTCTGGCGGCTGGGAATTGGGGCCGGATGACGTAGTAGTCCGCTTCTTCCCATACATGCTCCCTCGGATGCTCGTATTTTGCGCCCCTGCTGGCAAGGGTGAAGACCTGTGTGTGAACGGCTACGCCCTTAGTTTACCTGGGACATCCGATGAAGCGCAAGACATCGCGGTTCTCCCTAGTACTATTTGGAGGGATCCGAGTGATTGGCCCCTTCGCTACTCTGTCAGATGGATGGGGCTGCCATCAAGCGAGATGTTAATAGTAAGCACATCACCGCCCGCCGCCGATGCGTTGTATTCCACCTGCCACCAGTCGTTGCCGGGTGTGGGATTGTAGCCGGGGGGAATCTGAACAGGAACATGCAGCCATTGCCCGTTATACAGAGAACCAGTTGCGTCTAGTACGGTACCATTGGAGCCAGCAACGGTTCGCGCCCAACCGGGCCACGTAATCGGATTGCCGCTGGGGTCCAAAATCCGCATGGTAATAGCGCCGCCCCCGTCACCTGGATCAAAGAGGCTGAAGTTGAGCGTTTGCCCGGCATAGTCAGCGGGAATCTCGGCCAGATCAAAGGTGGATGTGACGCCAGCGGACAGGTTGAAGGCGACACACATGTCGTTCCAGGCGGTGATGCCCACGCCGCTGCCGTTGGGGAAGGGGGCGTCACTGAGGTCGGCCAGTTTCACGCCATAATTGTGTTGGCCGTAGCCCCCACCCGCAGCTTCCACCGAGAGCCGATACGTTCCCGGTTGAGTAATGGTATAGAGGGTATACCAGCCATTGACGTAGCTGGGCAGTGCCACGCAGCTTTGCGTCACTGTGTCAAAAACCTGTATTCCCGAACAACTGCCCATATCGAACGAGTGCGGCGAGAACGTGGCGAGCATGGTATCCTGGCTGCGCTCAAAGCGCAGCGGCGCTGAGTAGAGTGAATAGGTCAGTTGCATGAAATTGGAAGCCTGGTCCTGTGTGCAGGGTGATGGGGTCAGACTGGGATCTTTACACGAATCGTTGTTGTTATCCGGGTTTCCCCCATAGGGGCGAAAGGCCGGGGTGTAGAGTTCGACCCTTACGTCGCCCGTGCCTACGGGCACAGTAATCGCGTAATTATAGCCCAGCGTTCCGCCCGTGCCGATAAAGCCAGCCGGGTGTTGATCGGGATTGGTGATGGCCGACCCATACGTTTGCAGGTTGGTATTGACCACATTGGGCAGAAAGCGGGGGATTGGCCTGCTCCCCCCGGTAGGATGGCCGACAGGATCGGTCCAGCCATCCTCAAACTGGGGTGTGTAGGCGTCCCCATGTTCTTTCTGCTCCCAGGGGCCGTTGATGTGCGCTGAGAACTGCTGCGGGGAACCGTCCATAGGGTCAGTATCGCCAAAGGTCGAGGTACGCGAGCCAAGCTGGATGGGTGGGAGATATTCGGCGGTTGCGCTGCGGCTGACGGTGGCGTTGGAGAGACCGGGGCTGACAAAGGCCAGGAAAAATACATCAGCCTGGAGGGTAACGGTCACTTGTAGTTCATATTGATTGCTGGCTACAGTTGCAGGAGTTGCCCCAACCTGCCCCAGCGGCACCGGGCAGGCTGTAACGCCATTTTGTCTGACAGCATCACAGATGCGCGTCTGGGCGCTCTGCCCATCAGCCGCAGCCGCGCTGTAGTAGGTGGGCATATAGAGCGCGCCTGCCAGCGCCCCCGCCTCCGCAGCCCGCAGCGCCTGGATGGTCAGGACGTAGAGCCGAACGGTGTCAATGACCACCCCCAGGAGCGAGATCAGGAAGAGGATGACAAAGGCCAGGATGATAATGGTTTGCCCACGTTGGTGTCGCTGCGGCAGCCTGGAGCGACGAATAAGCGCAAAAGCTTTCATCAGGTATCTCCCAGGTGGAGTAGGGTCCGGGCCGTATAAGAGGGCCTGGCGTCCCGATAGGCCCGGTAGAGAGCAGCCGCAGGTGATTATAAATAGTTGCCCTGGACCTGGCAATCCTGATAGGAAGTTTGGCCTATCGGGATGCACAAGCAGGTGCTGCTGATGAAAGCAAGGCGCGCACGCTCCCGGGTCTTACGCGCCAGCCGCCAGCGTGCGCGCTTCGCCATCGCGCCAGAGATAGCAGGGGCCTTTCTGCCCGGCAAAGCTGACTGTTTCTACCTGGCCTGCCGCGCAGAGGCGCTCCAGGCCCGCGCGAAGTTCCGGTTCTGGCAGCCTTAGATGCCTGGCAAGCACAGTGGGCAGGGCATAAACCGCCGACGGAAGATAGGTCAGCAGCAGGTGTTCCAGCGCCTCTTCGCGGGTGAGCCGCTGCCCGCGCTCCAGATAATCCTGGTAGCGCGTGGACACGAGGGTATGATAGGTGTCGTCCTGGCCTGCCTCAAAGAACTTGGCGACCAGCAGACGAAGCTCCAGTTCTTCCAGCGCCTTCAGATAGGCGGCGCGAGACGCTTTTCCGGTGGGAAAGTTGGCCTGTTGGCGCAGTTCGCCAGTGCCGAGCGTCCCCCCCGCCGCCTCAAGCGCCTGAGCAATGCGATAGGCTTCCGCTGAAAGCACCCCGGCGTCATAGAGTTCGTCTGGCACGCGCGTCTCTGCGCACAGCCGCAAGATCGCGGGGAGGAGGCTCCAACTGACCCAGGTGGAACGGCGGCAGACCAGTGTGGTGTAAAGCGCCACGCCCTGGCGGCCCAGCGTCCAGCGCCAGGAGTACACCTCGCCGGAAGGACTATCCCACTTTGCCTCGGTCCTGGCTGTGGGGTCGCCCATATAGGCGTGATAGAGGTTTGGGATTTCAGGCGATGCCTGGAACAGAGTGGCGATCCCCGCACGCTCGATCAGCGCCGGGGCAGCCGCTGCATCGGGAAGGCGGGTTTGAGGCGTCTGACGCCAACGCTCGTATCTGAGCGCCTGTAGCTCTTGGAAGGTGTTCATCAGTTTCTCTCCTGGTAAAAATGTTCTACCAGGGGTAGTATAGCAGAAAAATCCTGTCAGGATATGACAGGATTTTCAGACTGGGCCTCTTTCCCTGAGCGTTTTTGCGTCGAACCCTGGGGGTGTGCGCCACACCCACCACCCAGCGCCGCCAGGGACGGCGGCGGTACACGCAGCCTCCGCTGGGCCGTTACAGGATGGTGAGCAATTCCGGCGCGCCATCGGTGATCGCCATCGTATGCTCGAACTGGGCCGAGCGCGAGCCGTCGGCGGTGCGAATGGTCCATCTATCGGCCAGCGTGCGTATTTCGGGTCGGCCAGCGTTAATCATCGGTTCAATGGTGAATACCATGCCGGGCTGAATCTTCACGCCCGTCCCAGACGTGCCAAAGTGAGGCACCTGCGGCTCTTCCCAAAGGTTATGCCCCACGCCATGCCCAACCAGATCACGCACCGTAGAAAAGCCCTGGCTTTCCGCGTAGGTCTGGATCGCCGCCCCGATGTCGCCGATGCGGCGATTGGGGCGGGCCTGCTCGATGCCCAACTCCAGACAGCGCAGCGCCACGTCCATCAATCGCTGCGATTCGGCGTCTATGGTCCCAACGGCGAAGGTCTGGCAGGCGTCACCCACCCAGCCCTTGTAGAGAACGCCAATATCAATACCGATGATGTCGCCCTCGCGCAAGACCTGTTTGGGGCTGGGGATGCCATGACAGATGACTTCGTTGATTGCCACGCAGATCGTCGCCGGAAATGGGGGAATGGCAGGGCGGCCTTGCTGAGCCGGGCGCGCGCCATAGCCTTTATACATGGGGGTCGCGCCTTTGCGGCGGATATACGCCTCGGCGATGTGATCGAGTTCAGCGGTAGTTGCGCCTGGCTTGATAGCAGGGCGCAGCGTTTCATAGGTTTCGGCGACGATGCGCCCCGCTTCGCGCAGTTCGGCGATTTCATAGCGTGATTTCAAGTTGATAGCCATTGCTCTCTGCTGCTCCTGTTATTTCTCTGGCCGAGGGCGACGGGGAACGAGGCTTCCTGGTCCCGTTCCCAGGCTAGCAAATCATCGGTAGTAACATCGAAGTAGGCGTTGAAGTAGGTCAGGAGATGATCGATGGTGGTGTAATCAATGCGCTGGCTGCGCCCGGTATTCAGGGCGGCCACGACGCTCAACGAAACGCCACTTTCGGCTGCCAGGCGGCGCAAGGTCAGAGGCGGTTTCCCCTGCCTGGCGCGTTCGACGTTCACCCTGGCGAGCAAGACCCGTAGCTTACACGAGATCGACACAAACACACCCCTCCCAAGGAAGACGATGTTGGCGCTGCTCTTGTTTTCTAACCGTCAAAGCTATTTTAGCAGGTTTGTTCTGGAATAGCAATACAGTGTGTTGTGAAGTCACCACAACACAGGGCATGACTGTTTGTTGGATGACGTATTATGATATATACTTACTAAAAGGAAGTAACTTTCTTATAAGGAGTCAAGGCAATGGCGGTTGATTTCGCTCTGCTTGTATTGCGTCTGGTTATTGGTCTGACGCTGATGGGACACGGCGCTCAGAAGTTATTCGGCTGGTTTGGCGGGGCAGGACTCACGGGCTTCAGCGGCGG
Source organism: Ktedonobacterales bacterium (assembly GCA_036557285.1). NCBI lineage: Bacteria > Bacillati > Chloroflexota > Ktedonobacteria > Ktedonobacterales > Ktedonobacterales bacterium. The sequence goes on along the minus strand of DATBHW010000054.1, from coordinate 64,249 downwards.
GACGCGCCGGATGGGCCTGCGCCCACCGCTGTTCTGGGCTGTTCTGGCGGCGCTGGGCGAGTTTGGGGGTGGCCTGCTGCTGGCGCTGGGCTTGCTCACGCCGCTGGGGGCGCTGGGTGTGATGGGATCGATGTTTGTTGCCAGCATCAAGGTGCATTGGCCCAAGGGCTTCTGGAACGGCAAGGGCGGCATTGAGTTTCCGCTGTCGCTGTGGACGGTGGCCTTTGCGTTGGGACTGGCTGGCCCAGGAACCTTCTCTCTCGATCATCTGCTGGGCTGGCCGGTCAATCAGCCGGTGGCCTTTGTGATCGCGGCGGCGGTCCTGTCAGCGGCGCTGGGCGTGGTCTTGCGAGTGAGCAAGCCGCAGCCGACCCCGACTCAGCCAGCGCCAGCGCAAGCGACGCCGCCCGCCGCGCCGCCTGATAGCCAGCCATCACAAACGAGCCAGAAGGTCTGAAGCCGCTTGCAGCGCCGTCGTCCCTTCCACACGGCGCAACAGGTAAAACGCTCCGCTTCATGCGGATTTGATGTAGCTGCTGCTTTGGCAAAAAGCGCCTGGAATGGTACACTGGGGCAAGGCCATTCCAGGGAGCCATGTGGTTGCCAGAGAAGAGATGATGCCCAGCATAGTGGATACGATTCAATCCATCCTCGCGTGGTGCGCGCGCGTCGGGCTGTGTGTGGTCGCGCTGGTCGCAGCCCTGCTGAACCCTCCGCTGATTGATTTTCGCCCTGAGCCGCTGGTGGCGCTGGCGCTGAGCCTGGTGGGCGCGCTGGCCCTGCTGCTGCCGCGCTGGCGGTTAAAACCGCGCCTAAGGGCGGCAGCGCCGCCACAAAGCCCGCCTGCGCGGGCTAAGAAACGAGTATCTGCGGCCCTGGCAATTTTGCGTATAGCCATTCAGATCGCGGGGTTTTTGCTGCTCTTTGCGGTGATTGGCTGGGCCGCGCTGGCGCAGCCGATTGCGCTTGATATGCCGCTGGCGCTGGCGCAAAGCCTGCGCGCCCTGCCGGTGGTGGCCGGAGTTGGGCTGGCGGCGCTGCTGCTCGTCCGGCTGGCGTGGCAGCGCCGCGCGCTGGTGGCGCTGCTGCTGCCAACGCTGCTGGCGCTCTCGTTTATCGCCCTCAGAACGCCGCCCTATGTGCTGGATTTTCGCCCCTACTGGCTGGCGGTGGATGGACACGGCATCCTCTACGTTACGGATGTGGAGTCGCCGGTCATTCGCGTGTTCACTCCCGATGGCAGCTTGCAGGCGAAGCTGCGCCCACGCCTGGCGGCGCGCAAGGGGCCGCCGGGCATCGGCTTCAGCCCGCCCGGCCCCTGGAACGACCCCGATCAACTGGGCGTACCCAGCCTCACCGGCCAGCCGCAGAGCGGGGCAGGCTGGTTGCAGCCCTGGGCGCCAAATACCGATGAGTTTCTGTTCTGTGGGCTGGCAATAGATGCCCAGAACCGGCTCTATGTGCTGGATTGGCTGGGGAATCAGATACTACGGTTCATGCCGGATGGCAGGCTGGACAGGATGTGGCCGCTGCCCCAGGATTATCAGCCGTCTACCGGCTGCCTGGCGCTGAACCAGGATCGGCTGTATGTCGGCGATCAGCGCGGGCGCGTGCTGATGTACGATCTCTCCGGGCATCTGCTCGGCACACAATCGCTGCCTGGCCCGCTTACCGGCTTGAGCATTGATCCTGCCGGGCGCTTTCTCTACGCGCTGATCGGCAATCAAGTCTGGCGCGAGGCGCTGGCTTCCCGGCAAACGATGGTGTGGAATCTGCCGCCGCCACATGGCGCGCTGGGTCGTCCCTATGAAACCTTGCTGGCGCTGCCCAACGATCAGCTTCTGGTGAGCGACCTGAACAGCAACCACCTGCTGCGCTTCACAGGCGATGGGCATCTGCTGGAGCGGTTGGGTGGCTTCGGCAATACTCCTGGGCAGTTTGCGGGCGTCGGCGCGATGGCGCGGGGCAGCGACGGGCATCTTTACGTCACCGACTCTGATCATCGCGTGGTTCAGCGCCTTGCCCCCGATGGGGGCGTGGATGGCCTCTATCGCGGCCCCGACGACGACGAGAACGATTGATAGAGATTGTCTCGGCTTATAGAGACTGAAGACGGAAGGTTATGGACATCCTGATTCTTTCCATGGTTAGCGCCCCCTTTCTTATCGGGATGTTTTTTCTGATCTGGGGATGGCGGAGCATGCACCATCGTCTGACGATGCGGGCGGAGGCTTTTCCAGAAGGGCCTTACAGAAATCGTATGGTGTTTGGCTGCCTGTTCGTAGGTATGTTTTTCCCAGTGGAACTTGCGGCTGCCAGAATTCCTCTGGGGCTTGAGGTAGCCATCGTTATGGTGTTCAGCCTCTTGCTCATCATCGTGGGCGAATTCGTTATTCGCTCGGCGCTGGTGTCTCTGCGCGCCGTTCCGCCTGGCCTGCCCTGGCTGGTGTTTTTGGGGGTGGTTATGCTGTCTTTCTTGCCTTTACTGATAATTGGGACTTTGAAATTGCCAGCGCCGCTGGGGCAGGTAAGCCCCTTCGTCTGGATCATAGTTGTTTTACTGTCTCTCTGGGGCCAATCGCTCTTAATGAAACATTGGCAACGTATAGGGGAACAACGTGCAGGAAACAGCGTTGAGAACCTTTGAGGGCGTGTAACCGATGCTGCCAGAAGAGGGGACGAAACAAAAGGCAGGCTGGCGCGCGGGCATTACGCGCAACGTCGTGGTGCTGGGCGTTGCCAGCCTGTTTACCGACATCTCCAGCGAGATGATCATCCCGCTGCGCCTGATCTTTCTGGTGCAGGTGCTGGGAACGCCGCTGGCGCTGGCCGGGCTGGTGGAGGGGCTGGCCGAAGGCGCGACGAGCATCCTGCGGCTCTTTGCCGGGCGGCTGGCTGATCGCGTCGGGCGGCGCGTGCCGCTGGTGATCGCGGGCGTCTCCGTCTCGAATCTGGTCAAGCCGCTGCTGGCGCTGGTCACGACCTGGCCCCAGGCGCTGGGCATCCTCCTGGTGGATCGCGCGGGCAAGTCGCTGCGCGTCAGCCCACGCGACGCCATCATTGCCGACGCGGCGACGGCCCGACATCGCGGCAAAGCCTTTGGCTTTCATCGCGGCATGGATACGCTGGGCGCGGCGATTGGCCCATTGCTCGCTATCATCATTCTGACGGCCCATCCCACCGGGCTGCGCGAGGTCTTTGCCTGGACTGTTGTGCCGGGGCTGCTCGCTATTCTGGTGGTCGTCCTCTTTTTGCGGGGGCAGCGGAGCGCGCCTGCGGCGAGCGCGCCCCCGCCCGCTGCAAATGAAACGCCTGCCCAGGCGGCGCGTCCGGCGGAAGGTCGGCTGGGTACCCGCTTCTGGCTCTTTGTGATCATCTCCACCGTTTTTGCGCTGGGCAATTCCAGCGATGCGTTTATCTTTCTGCGCACGGAGGGTCTGGAGCAATCGCTGGCGGCGGTGCCGCTGCTCTATTTCGGCTTCAACCTGCTTTATGCTGTGCTGGCGACGCCGCTGGGCGTTCTCTCGGATCGCTGGGGGCGTCTGCCGGTGCTGCTGGTCGGCTATGCCGCTTTCGCGCTGGTCTATCTCGGCTGGGCGATGGCCTCGCGGGGCTGGCAAGCCTGGGGTCTCTTCCTGATCTACGCTGTCTATTATGGGGCGACGGAGGGCGTGGCGCGCGCCTTTGTCGGCGATCTTGTCCCCAGGGCGCGGCGCGGGACCGCGCTGGGCTGGTTTAATGGGCTGACGGGCCTGGCGGCGGTTCCGGCGAATGTGCTGGGCGGCTGGCTCTGGGTGCGCTGGGGGCCAGTCGCCACCTTTGGCTTCAGCGCCTGGGCCGCGCTGGTGGCGCTGGGGCTGCTCATTGGCTGGTGGCCCTGGCTGCGCCGCGCTCAGCCGCCCAGCCAGCCGGGCGCTCAGAGCGCCGAGGTTGCTCTTACCCCGTCAGGTGATTGAGGCGCGCGCCACCTTATACTGGCTCTAGTGGTCAGTCCAGAACGATTTTGACAGCGGTGATATGCTCATGAGAAACTCAGGAGTGTACTGTACTATGCTGCTCTCATCCCTATCCTTTTACAGCAACCTCTCGTAGGTGATGGGCGTGACTGCTTGATCCACAAGTCAGAACTGGTAGCAGGTTTGGCCTCCATGGTCACCCCTGGTGAACGCGTAGATCTTGGTGGGCGTGACCGAGAACACGAAGATTGGCTTCGAGTCACCTTGTTGGTTGTAAAAGCAGCCGTCGCGCACCAGGAATTGGTAGCGTTTATCCCATTTGGTGGCCCACACCTGGGCCAGGCGTTCGAGCACGGCCTCGTCGGTGAGCTGGACGGCGGCGCCCTCGACCACCACGTCTAGCCCTTCCTCCCAGTGGTTGCAGCCCGTCGTCAGTATCACGTGCGGGTTGCCACGCAGATTCAGGGTCTTCTGTTGGACAGGGTTCGCACGGAAGTGGATGGCCTCGTCGAGCCATACAGCAACAACCGGCGTGACATGCGGGCGTCCGTCGGCTCGCACCGTCGAGAGCCAGGACACCTCGGCCGTTTCGAGTACACGCCGCGTCTCATCCCATCCCGTGGCAACGGCGTCCGGGACACTGTATCGCAGGTCGACTTTCGTGATTGGTTCGCGCATTACAAGCACTCCTTTCGATCTTTTCGTGCTGGTGGTAGAGAGCGCTTTCCCATGGTAATTTTATGTGAAAACGATGGCTCCTGGCGTCAGCTTTCAAGAGTGATCGTGCTCGACCCCCAACTGCTGCTGGAGGAAGGTGAGGGTTCTCTGGATAATCTCCTCTGATCGTTGATCAGCATCGCATCTTCTCCGAGAAAACAGACACTTTTCTACCCAACATCATATCTTATTCTAAGAATACCTCACACAACCGACGGTTGGCCCCACCCCTGCCGCCTGGAAGGACGGCGCTACAACCCCGCCCCTGCTCGTGCGGAGGTTGTGTGAGGCGCTCTAAAAGAGAAAAACAAACCTGAACAGGAGGGATACGATGGCATCTGAGGATGAACGTGGGGGCAGGATTGCCGCCAGCTATGATCTGGTCGCTGAGGAGTATGCCAATACGTTCTTTGATGAACTGGCGCGAAAGCCGTTTGACCGCCAACTTCTTGATCGCTTCGCGCAGAGCGTGCAGGCGCTCGGCCTGGTCTGCGATGTTGGCTGCGGACCGGGGCATATTGCCCGCTACCTGTACGAGCGCGGGGTTCAGGTCTGCGGCCTGGATTTGTCTGCTGAGATGGTCAGGGTGGCGCAGCGCCTGAATCCGCAGATTCCCTTTGAGCAGGGGAATATGCTCAGCCTGTCTGCGCCAGACGGAACCTGGGGCGGCATTGCCTGTTTCTATTCGCTCATTCATCTGTCGCGCAGCGTTGTGCCGCAGGCGCTGGCGGGGTTCTGGCGCGCGCTGCGTCCTGGTGGTCGGCTGCTGCTCGCCGTTCACGGCGGCGCTGGAGAGGTACATTCCGGTGAATGGTTTGGCAAGCCGGTCTCGATTGATGCAACCCTCTTCGAGAGCCAGGAACTGGCGGGGTATCTCGGCGCGGCGGGCTTTGCGGTGGAAGAATCGCTTGCGCGCTCGCCCTACGATTTCGAATATCAAACGCAGCGGCTCTATCTCTTTGCCAGCAAGCCAGCGCGTGCGCCAGAACCAGGCTGATAGTCGGCGGAACGACGCAAGCTGAGGCATATGTTACTGCCAGGCAATACTCTCGTCTCTAGCTGAGGAGTGACCGACGAGAGGTTGATGGCAGATGGCAAAAAGAGCGATGGCGATAGAAGCAGGTGAAGGCGCCCGCGCACCTGCTGCGCTGGCTGAACGGAGCAGCAGGCTGGCGCGCATTTCTCGCCCCCTGCGCAATCGCTCTCCGCGCTTCGCAGCCCTGCTTGCGAGTTTTCCCTCGCGCCTCTTCTTGCTCGCTGCCGGATATTATCTGCTGCTCACCTGCGGCTCGCTCTGGCTCCACCCGCAGGCTCAGCCGCAGGCAGCGGCTGGCCCGTTGAATCTGGCGCAATGGGGGGCTGCCTTTACGGCTGCCTGGCGGCATTGGGACAGCTTGTTTTTTCTGCACATTGCCCGCTCAGGCTATACCGATCCTGGGCTGGCTGCCTTTTTCCCGCTCTATCCCGCCCTTATCCGGCTGGCCGCCTGGCCGCTCGGCGGCCATTTCACTCTGGCGGCTCTGGTTGTCTCCTGGCTTTGCTCCTGGGGCGCGTGCCTCTGGTTTTATCGGCTGGCGGCGCGCGAAGATGGCGATCCGTTTGCCCGGCAGGCGCTGCTCTTCCTGCTCTGCTGCCCACTCATCTTCTTCGGCTTTGCTCCCTACAGCGAGTCACTGTTTCTGATGGTGAGCATTGGCGCTGTGGAGCGGGCGCGGGCCGGGCGTCCCTGGCAGGCGGGCTTCCTGGGGGCTGCCGCTGTGCTTACGCGCTCCGCCGGTATCCTCTTGCTGATTCCCCTTGGCTGGGAATGGCTACGGCGATCTGATCGCTGCCGCTCGCTGCGAGATCGCCTGCTGTTACTCGTCCCACACTGGCGCGCGGCGCGTCTCATTCAGGCGCGCCAGCAACTGCCCGCTTACGGCCAGGTAGAGACGCTGGAACGGCCTCCGGCGCGCTGGGCGCTGCTCTCCCTGGCGCTGATCCCGCTGGCATTGATGGGCTACATGCTGTATCTCAAGGCGGCTACCGGCGATCCTCTGGCGTTCCTGGCTGGCGAGTACAAGTGGCATCGCAGCCTTACGCCGCCCTGGGAAACGGCTGCCCTGGTGCTTACTTCGCTGCACTATACCTGGCAGCATCAGTTCGTGGGAGTGTACATCAATACCCTGATCGATCTGCTGCTGGTACTGCCGCTCACGGCGCTCGTGCTGTATTCCTCTATCCGCCGCCATCTCCCCTGGTTTGGCGCTGCCCTTTATCAGACCGGCCTGGCGCTGCTGCTGATAGCTGTGCCGGTCCATCCTGGCGCGGCGGGCTGGCAAGAAATCCTGCTCTCGACCCAGCGTTTGCTGCTTCCGGCCTTTCCAACATTTCTGCTGCTGGGGCGCGTCGGTGTCAGCCGTCCCAGGCTGGCGCGCCTGCTGCTGCTCGCCAGCCTTGCCGCTCTGACGATCTATACCCTTCAATTCCTGAATGGCGACTTCATCGCCTGAGAAGCGCAGCCAGCCCACGTGACAAAAAGACTGTCAACACGGGCTGGCTGCGTATTTATCACCGATGAGTTGGGAAACGCTACTGAACGGTGCGCGGTGTTCTGGCGATACGCCAGTTCTGAAGGCGCTCTTTCAGCAGCCCTTTCCAGGCCAGGTGGTAGGCTACCTGCGAGCCGGTATAGACCAGCGAGGTATCAATGATAATGGCAACGATGGCCTCCGGGGGATCGACGCCAATGACCTCACCGACCAGAATGCTGATCGTCCCGCCGATAATCATGGCGGGCAGGATGGTCGCCGCAAATTTGCCCATTTTGCTCCAGGCGGGATTGATAATGAGCATCAAGAAAGGCGGAATCATGAGGCCAACGAGGAATGGGACTCCTTCTTTTATCATTTCCATTGGGTCAAACTCCTTTCGCTGGTGACAATGAAGAGATATAGTTCTATACTACCAGCCGGACGCCGCGCTGTCAACGAGCGAGCAAGGAAGGGTTCCACCAATTATCGGGGGTCACTGGTAGCGCCGCCTTCCAGGCGGCCACCGCTGCGCCAGGGCGAGCGTTCGCCCTCCAGGCCAGCGGACCAGCAGGCCAACGCTGGCCGCCAAGATGGCGGCGCTGCCAGTAACACGCCTCGCTTGCCAACACCTCAGATTTGGTAGAATCGCAAGGAAGGGAAAGAGAAGCCCTATGTCGGGGGGGCGTCTCGGCGGGTGCGCAGGCTGAGCCAGGTAGCCAGGCCGATGAGCAGCAGCGCCACAATGCCCACCACCAGGGCAATAGGCGCGCCTTTCTGGAGGGCAAGCGCCACGCCGCTCAGGGTGTCAACGCCGATGAAGGCAGACCCCACCAGGACCAGCAGGCGCGAGCGGATACCAACGCCCAGGGCAATGATGATGAGCGATTCGATCAGCACCACCGAGCCGTAGATGAACTCTGCGGTCAGGCTTGGCTCGGTGAAGGTCTGGTAGAGCGTGGGCAAGAGCAGCAGCAGCGATCCGGTAAGCGAGGCAAACTGCCCGATACTCCGGGCGTTCGGCACGCGGCGGTCAGCGGGCAGGAACGCGCCAACCAGCAGTTGATAGGAGCCTGGGGCCAGCACAAACGCCTGCACGTTATCCGCGCCAGCCCAACGAGCGACCCAGGTAATCGCCAGCGCGACGAGTTCTCCAGCGACATAGATGGCAAGGTGGAATCGGGGGCGCTGCGCCAGAAGCGCCAGCATGCCTGCCAGCGCCAACAGCGCGACGGCGACGGTCAGGGTTTGCGGGTTCTGGATGCGAAAGCCGCCTGGCGAGAAGACGCTCGCCACTGCTGCTCCCGCAACGACCAGGAAGCCGAAGACGTGATGAACGAGCGAGCCGAACGCCTGGGGGTTACGCCAGCGGTCCCGATCTCGTGGGGCGAAGGCTTCGAGCCACCAGGCTCCGCTGGTCCGGCGCAGCCAGGGGATGTTTGCCCAGAGCGCAGCGCCCAGCCTGTAGAGCCAGCCCAGGGCGATAAAGGCCAGCGTGCCTTGCCACGAGGGCAAATGCAGCGCGTTCGCTCCCGCGCCCAGCGCCAGCATGCCCAGGATCAGCGCGGCCATCAGGACATCGGGCCGCGATTCGACAGCGGCGATCACATAGGCCAGCGCGGCCAGGATCAGCAGCGCCGTCGCCTGGAAGGCGCTGTCGCCCTGCCCGCTGATGATCGTGGCTGCGGCGGCTACCGCTGCTGCGGCGTAGAAGGCCCAGGACCAGCCAGCGCCTGCCAAACGCCCGGCGATCAGTCCCAGCACAGCGAAGCCCAGCGCCAGCGACAGCAGGGCGTGCGCGTCGGGCTGAACCAGGATGCTTGCCACCGCATAGAGCATAGGAACTATTGCCGCGCCGGGTTTGCCTTCCAGCACGACCAGCGCATAGGCGACAGCAGCGAAGATCAGCAGCAGCCCTTCCACCTGTCCGGCCTCGAACGGCACGACGCGCAGCGTGGCAAACATGGAGGAGCCGATGGCGGCGGCATAGGGCGCGTAAGCCCACTCGCGCCGGAACCGAATACGCTCGACATATGCAAGCCCCTCTCGCAGGGCGAGCAGGCTGATGATCGCGCCAAAGGCTGCGAGGGCGAAGGTGATCACCAGCGTGGGCAGCAGGTTGTCGGGGGCGGGCAGCAGGAAGACGGCCACCAGCGTGTACACGACGGCCACCGCGCTCAAGATCGGCTGGCGTTCCTGAACGGCCACCAGATAGGCGGCTCCGGCCATTGCCAGCAGGAAAGCCACCTGCCAGGCAGGCGCGTCAGCGCCAAGATGGTTGAGTTTTACCGTTACCGACACCGAGCCAACGACGGCGGCAATCTGCAAAGCCGCGCCCCACCAGCGCCCACGCTCCTGTCGGGCTGCCGCGCCCACCGCGATCAGCGCGAAGACCAGCGCCACGCTGGCAAGATCGCTGGCGGTGAGCCACAGCGCCCAGAACGCCAGCACCGCCGGGATAATCGTTGCCAGCGGCTGGTTTTCCCAGAGCGCCACGCCATAAGCCAAAGCGGCAAAGAACAGCAGAAACCAGGCTGTAAACGGCAGGCCGCTGGCGCTCCAATCCGGGACGCTCAGGCCGCCAACGCTGGTCTGGACGGCGGCGACGATCACGGCCCAGAGCGCAATTGCATAGGGGGCAAGCGCCCAGACCTGCCCCCAGAGACGGCGCGCGCCCAGCGCCGCCAGGGCCAGTCCCAGCGCCAGCAGGCTCACATGCAAGCCATTGGCGTCGTTGAGCGCCAGCGGCATCACCGCCAGAATACCAAAAAAGGCGGTAACGACGTTGCCGTAGATCGGCTGGCGCTCGCTCAATCCGGCGCTGAAAGCCGCCGCTGTGAAAGTCAGCAGAATCTCGGTTTGATAGCCCGCGTCGTGATGGGCGAAGAAAGTGAGCGTATAGAGCGCGTTGCCCAGCGCAACGACATAGACGGGCGCGACAAAGCGCCGCGAGCGGGCAGCAAGGCCAAGGACCAGCGCCGCCAGCCAGAGCGCCAGGGCCAGCGCAAAGAAGAGCGCCAGCTTGTTAGCGGAGATGTGATCTGCCGGGATGACGACCTGAGCCACCTGATAGTAATCGAACGTCAGGAAGAAACCGCTGACCAGCAGCCACCACGCGCCGTCAATAAGCGCCGCGCCCACGCTGACGGCCAGCGCGGCAGTAAGCGCGATAATCAGCGGCCAGTTGGGGGCCGGGCTGCCTGCCACAATGAACGCGCCGCCACTTGCCAGCCCAACGGCCAGAACCTCCAGAAAGGTGCGCAGCCCACGCCGCCCTGACTGCCAGCGATAGAGCGCCAGCGCCAGCCCAAACTCCACCAGCGCCGTTGCCGCCAGGGAGATCGCCATCGGGCGATTCACCAGTTCTAGCGGCAGATTAGCAACCCAGAGGGTCACGCCGCCAACAGCCTCGGCAAAGAAGACGGCGTTAAATCCATCAATTGTATCTATGATGGCGGCTTGCTGGTTGGGCCGCCAGGATGGAACGGTGAGCCGCCATGCCGCCGTGATGGGTACCTGGATGCAGGCGCTCAGAGCCAGCGCCGCCGCATCCACGTAGACTGTCGGGAAAGCGTTGTAGACCAGCGTTTGGGTCAAGCCGATGATGCCGAAGACCTGCACACCGATTACCACCGGGATGGTTGCCAGGGCGGCGACCTGGGTGGCTGGCTCGGCCAGGATGCCCAGCCGCTGCCGATGACGCAGGTGATGCGGCCCCAGCAGCGCCAGCGTGACGACGCCCAGATCGAAGACCCACCACTCCGTGAGGCTTTTGGTCCAGGGGATGATGGCGATGGCGGCTACAATCAGCGCGGTCCAGCCCAGATAGGCGTAGGTGGCGAAGCGTGTCTGCACAGCCAGCCCCAGATAGACGATGGTGGCGTAAGTCGCCGAGATACACAGCATTCCGGCCACCGGAAAGTTGAGCTGCTGAAGCTGATAGCGATAGATTGCCAGCGCCACCAGCGGAGTCATCAGGGCGAAGACCGCCAGATAGACCTGGCTGACGGTGCGCAGCCGATCAATTTTGCGCAGGCTGAAGCCCGCCACGCCAAAGCTGACATACACCAGCGAGACGATGGAGAGCGTGAGCGTGCGGAGGTTTTCGCCTTTGCTGACGACCAGGGTGAGCGTGGCGACAAGCGCCAGAAAGCCGCCTAGATAGGCCATGATGGCAATCGCTTGCTCGGCGGCAAAGGCTCGCCAGGAAAAGACCGGCCCGGCGGGCGCTGGCGGAACGGGCGCGGCTGGCGGCGTCGGCGCAGCGGTTGGCCTGGGAGGCGCGGGCGGCGCAGCCGATCTCGGTGTCGCGTAGGACATTCTGGGCGGCGCGGCAGTAGAGACAGGCGCTGTGAACTCGCTGGCGCGTCGCCAGGCTTCGACTGGGCCAGGCTTTGGCTGAGTCAGGCGTTCTGTCGTGGCAGCCGAAGCTGGACGCAGCCAGGGCGCCTGGCGCAGACGCTGGTAGTTGATGTAATACTCTTCGCGGAGACTGGCAACCGTCTGGCTGCCCTTGTTGTCAGCAGTGCGCGTATCAAGATCGCGCAGGATAATGGCTAGTCGCTGAAGTTCGCCCTTGATTTTCTGGCTGACTACCTCGCCGCACTGGGGGCAATACTCGATTTCCGGTGGTGACACTGCTTTGCATCGAGGGCAGGTGATCTCTTGCTCTCTCATGCCGGGCCTCCTTTAGAAAGTTGTGGAAGCTACCTGCTTTGTCCCCCCGGTTCTTCGCATCTTTCAACGCGCCAGAAAAGAGAAAAGTTACTCGTTTGGCGGAAATGTGAGCTAGTTCACAGTCGAAGTGTGGTGTGAGCTACCTCATATCAGACAACCGAATTGATGTGATTCACCTGGTCTATGCTAGCTTTCACTATTTTTTGGAGGACTTTTATAACGGGAAGAAGAACCCTCTTGACTCTGGCGCTCCTGGGCCTGTTTGCCCTGGCGGGATGCGCCCCGGCGCCTCTCCAGCACAGACGCCATCGCCGACGGCCCCCACCACACCGACGCCCAGGCCGTCTCCGCTCGAACTGAGCTTTCTTGGCAGCGACGGCAATGTCTGGGAGATGGCCTGGCCGCAGGGCGCAACTGGAGCAATCTGGCGTCCGGTTACATGAATATCGGCGCAAAAATTGCGATTAATGCGCGTGTTGGCTCGTGCTTGCAGCGCGGTCGCGTCGGCCCAACAGGAGGCTGACGCAACCGCGCTCTCGCTGGAGAAAGGAGTATTCACATGCAGATAAGCGCTCGCAATCAGTTGCAGGGCAAGGTAAAAAGCGTCAAGCTGGGTACGGTGATGGCCGAGGTGGTGGTTGCGCTGCCCGATGGGCAGGAGATCGTTTCCGCCATCACGCGCGGTTCCGCCGAGTCGCTGAGGCTTCAGGCAGGCGATCAGGTTATTGCTATCATCAAATCAACTGAGGTAATGATCGGCAAAGCATAGAAGCCAGCCAGAAAGTCCTCGCGCTCGCTCTATCCCTTGACAGCGGCAACCAGGAGCAGTTATACTGTGTTCAGCATCGAGACGGTATGGCCCGGTGATGTCGAGAACATCAGACGGGCCACTCCCCCCAATCCTGCAAATCGCCAGGAATGGGGCTGGGATATTCTACCATTTGATGGCAGAACCTCTCAGCGGCTGTTTCCTGGAGATTGGCGAGGTCTCGACGGCTGTGGATGTGCGGAGAGGGCGCGTCGGCGCGCGGGCGCTGGCTGCGCGCCCTCCCACACCCTTTAGCCTCGACCTGCCAGGACCGGGGAGCAGCCGCTTCGGCTGTCTGAACATTGCGTTTCATGCAGACGAAAGAGAGGTTCTTCTATGGTTCTGTCCGCCGCTTCTGACGTTTCCCTCATCCCCTGGCAGCGCCTGGATGCTGCCTGGCCCGCGCTCCCCGATTCGCCTACCGGCCTGGATGTTCCCGCCCAGCGGATGGTGCGCCGTCTGCTGACCGAGGCTGTCGGGCGGCGCTTGCGGATGCGCCGCAGCTTACCGCCTGAGTCCCTGTTTTTCTGGCAGGCGCGCCCACACCTGGCCCGCTATGTACGCAAACCGCGTTTCTTTGCGAACCTCTTGCACTGCTACGCGCTGGTTGACACGCGGCAGTTCTTGCGCACTGAGGCGGCACTGGCGCTGGAGGTGCTGGAGACGCCGCCCAGCCTGCTGGGGGCCGATGAATGGCAGAAGCTGCTGGCGCTGCAATGTCAGCGGCTCGGCCAGCTTTACGCGCACCTGCGCGAGCGCATCGGCGCGGTGGCGCAAGACGAACTGCACCGCGCGCTGAACAGCCTGATCTCCGAAGTGGGCGCGTGAAAAGAGCAATGCAGTACAATACCGACAAAAATGAAGGAGGCGCTTTTGGAGCCACGAGCGTTTCAAGACGAGCTTGCCGAAGCGGGCTTTTATCATTGCTGGGGCTGTGGGAGCCAGAATGAGCATGGCTTGCAGATCAAGAGCTACTGGGACGACGGTGATGGCATCTGCACGTGGCAGCCGCAGCCCTATCATCAGGCGTGGCCTGGCATCGTGAATGGTGGCATCCTTGCCACCATCATTGATTGCCATTCTGCCTGCACCGCCACTGCGGCGGCCTATCGCGCAGAAAATCGGGCGATGAACACGCCGCCCCTGATCGCGTTTGTCACGGCGGCGCTGCAAATCTCGTATCTGCGCCCGACGCCGATCACGGAGCCGCTGCTGCTGCGCGCGGTGATTTCTCACCAGACCAGGAATAAGATCCGCCTCACCTGCGTCCTTACCGTCCAGGGGCAAACCTGCGTGCGCGCGGAGGCGGTGATGGTGCGCTTGCGGGCGAAACCAGGCGCGGGCGGATGAGGCTTCCCCTATACGACCAGGACGGCTTTGCCCGTCACCTTGCGCTGCATGATGTCGTTGAGCGCGTCGGCGGCGCGTTCCAGCGGATACCTGGCCGAGATGCGCGGCCTGAGCTTGCCCGCCTGGAGCCAGCCCAGCAGTTCGCGCAGGTTTTCCTGGTTGTGCTGAGGATCGCGGGCGGCAAAGCTGCCCCAGAAGACGCCAAGGATGGCGCAGCCCTTGAGCAGCGTCAGGTTGAGCGGAATGCGCGGTATCTCGCCTGCGGTGAAGCCGATCACCAGGAAGCGGCCATTCCAGGCCATGCCGCGCAGCGCAGGCTCGGAATACGCGCCGCCAACGGGGTCCACAATCACATCAACGCCCTGCCCATTGGTCAGCGCCTTGACACGCTCTTTCAGGTCTTCGCTGCTGTAGTTGATGGTGTCGTCAGCGCCATGCTGGCGGCAGATCGCCAACTTCTCTTCGGTGGAGGCGGCGGCGATCACCTTCGCGCCCAGCGTCTTGCCAATTTCGACCGCAGCCAGCCCGATGCCGCCCGCCGCGCCCAGCACCAGCAGGGTTTCGCCGGGCTGAAGCTTTGCCCGGTCCTTCAGCGCGTGGATGTCGGTGCCATAGGTCATCACAAAAGCCGAAGCGGTGGCGAAATCCATCTCAGCGGGCATAGGGATCAGCGCGGCGGCCTCGGCCACCACTTCTTCGGCAAAGCCGCCATACGCCGTAAAGGCAATTACCCGGTCGCCAGGCTTGACGTTTTCGACGCCCGCGCCGACCTCTTTGACGACGCCCGCCACCTCGCCCCCTGGGGCGAAAGGCAGGGGCGGCTTGAACTGATAGAGACCCTGGATAATCAGTGTGTCGGGGAAGTTGACTCCGCACGCTTTGACGCTCACCACCGCCTGGCCTCTGCCTGGCTTGAGCGGCTCGACTTCTTCGATCACCAGGCTTTCCGGGGGACCATAGGCTTTACACAACACGGCTTTCATGAAACACTCTCCTCCCGCTGTTTTTGTGCTGCGATGAAGGCTGCATACCAGCGCCCGCTCTCCTTGATGATGCGGCGCTGGGTGAGGTAATCAACGTACACCAGCCCGTACCGCTGGCTGTAGCCATCAACCCACTCGAAGTTGTCCATAAGCGACCAGGCGAAATACCCACCAAGCGGAATCTCTTGCCGCAGCGATTCCTCCAGAACATGAATGTGCTCGCTCAGATAGTGTACGCGCCGCTTATCGGGGATATGGTTTCTACCATCCCACTGGTCGTCGAAGGCGGCCCCGTTCTCAGTAACCAGGATGAGCCTGGGCGCGTAGTCGCGGTGAACTCGCCTCAGCGCCTCGGCTAAGCCTGGCGGATAAATCTCCCAGGCCATCTGCGTGTAGCTGGCTTCAGGGACCGGGGAGACGTATTCGTAGGCTTCAGCAGAAGGTCTGTGTCCCCGCGCGCGCCCCGGCGCGCGGATGAGCGCGCGCGAATAGTAGTTGACGCCCAAAAAATCGAGCGGGGTTGAGATCAGGGCCATATCCTCGCTTTCAAGCGGCGGGGGCGCGGCGGCAAGGTCGGCAAACAGCCGTTCGGGGTAGCGCGCGTGGAAAAGCGGATCGAGCAGCCAGCGGTTATGCAGCACATCCGCGCGCTCAACGCCCTGCCAGGTTTCGGCGCGGTCGTCGGCGGCAAAGATGGGCGTGAGATTGAGGGTGATACCGACCTGGGCATCGGCGCGCGCGTGGGACCGGATGCGTGGAACCGCTAAACCGTGCGCCAGCAGCAGGTGATGGGCGGCATCTATCGCAGATTGCGGCTGCTGGATGCCTGGCGCGTGGACGCCCAGCCCATAGCCGAGGTAGGCGGAACACCAGGGTTCGTTCAGGGTGATCCACCAGGCGATACGATCTCCCAGCCGCCGGGCAGCGATCTCCGCATAGTCGGCGAACGCGAAGGCGGTCTTGCGTTTCGGCCAGCCGCCTTGATCGTGCAGCGCCAGCGGCAAATCCCAATGGTAGAGGGTCGCTACCGGAGCGATGCCGCGCGCCAGCAGCGCGTCAACCAGGCGATCATAGAAATCGAGGCCACGCTCGTTGATCGCGCCCCGGCCTTCGGGCAGGACGCGCGGCCAGGAGAGGGAGAAGCGATAGGCGTTGAGGTTAAGCTGGGCCATCAGCGCCACGTCTTCGAGCATGTGGTGATAATGATCGGCAGCAATCGCGCCGGTTTCGCCCCCGTGTATGGTCCCTGGCTCCTGGGCAAAGGTGTCCCAGATGGAGAGGCCGCGCCCATCTTCGTGAGCCGCGCCTTCAATCTGGTAGGCCGACGTGGCCGCGCCCCACAGGAAACTGGCGGGAAAGACCGGGCCAGCCGCGCGGCTTTTCCGCCCTTGATTACCGGCAAGCCGCATAGCTGAGAAATCGGGTACAAAGCCGTGTTCGTCCATGATGCGCGCGATGCGCTCGCGTGTGAGCGGGTCCACGTCGGGCTTCTGATTCAGCACCCGCGAGACAGTAGCCGTCGAAACTCCGGCGAGACGCGCAATATCCTGTATCGTCAGTCGTTCTCTCATGGACTCCTCCCGCCGCCAGGACGCTCAACTGATGCGGGCTGATACGTTCCCATTGTCTCTGCTATTATACCAGGCAAAGCGCATGGGCGGGAAAGTCTCTGTTTTTTTTCCAGGTTCCACCAACTATCGGGGGCCACTTGTAGCGCCGCCATCCTGGCGGCCAACGATTCGTCGGTGTGCGCGTGCGCCCTCCAGGCCAGCGTACCAACAGGCCAGCGTTGAGCCGCCTGGAAGGCGGCGCTACAAGTGACACGCCTTGCCTGCCAACACCGCATGTTTGGTGGACTCCTTTTTTCATAAGCAGGAAGGCTGCTCAGTATGCTACAATGCAATCAAGGTAAAGAGGAAATACAGAGCCACATTGGCGCAAACAGTATAGATGGCAAGCGGTATAGATGAAAGGAAGAGTCTCTCATGTTGACTGACTATATTCGCGCAGCGATGCGTCGGGCAACCTATGAAGTCTTGTCCGATGGCACCTTCTATGGCAAGATTCCAGGCTTTCAAGGTGTTTGGGCCAACGCGCCAACGCTTGAGGCGTGCCGCGAAGAACTGCGCGAGGTGTTGGAGGGCTGGATGCGCCTGCGCCTCGCGGATAATCTCGATCTGCCCGCCATCGAAGGCAACACGCCGATCATCAGTACCGCCCTCTGCCCCTGGCACGCCTAGCCCTCATTTGCAGCGCCACCATCCCCGGAAGCAAATCGCAGCGCCGCCGGACAACGGTATCTTCCAGGCGGCGCTGCAAGCAGATGGAGTATCTCTGGCTCGTTAAATCGTCGCCTTGCGCAGCAGTGCATACGACGCGAGAATACAGACGGCAATCACCGGAACCGTCCACAGGCCGAGCATGGCTGCGGATTGCTGACCAAACCAGTCCAAGATCGGTCCCCACCAGTTCCAATAGGTGTTGACCAGCGAAAGGACGCTGAGGAGCAGACCGGACAGGCCGAAGAGCGTATACATGCCGGTGCGGCCAAAACGCTGGTAGACGCTGGCCGGTAGGAATCCGAGAAAGTACATGAGGACCATGACGGCAAAGAAGGTCCAGAGCTGCGCGTAAAGCGGGCCATCACTCACATAGGGCAGGTGGAAAAAGTGGAGGTCCACGCCCCAGTTTGGTATCAGGTTGCCCTCAATGAGCGAAAGCAGCCAGATCAGGATCGCCCAGGCGGCGCTGGTTGCGACGGCCATTGCTATCGTGCCCAGGAAGTAATCCTTTCGGCGCACGCCGAAGCCAACGGCAAAGGGAAACGTTCCGGCCACTGTGATGGCTCCCACGACCATCATGAAGACATAGATGGAGGACAGCCCGCCGGTATAGATCGGTGTTTTGCCGCCAAGAAGCAGGGCAATGAACACATTGATGGCGAAGGAACTCCCCACAATAATCCAGGGGAGGAGAAACCAGGAAAACCTGTCTCTGGAGTACATAGTCATGACACTTGCGATGCGGTTCATCGGACTTCCGCTGCCTTTCTTTCAGATTTTTCGCTCGTCAGATGGACGATCAACTGCTGCATAGAGACTGGAGCGAGTTCCAGGCCGAGGGCTTCGGCTTGCTTGCGCTCTCCTTTGTCACCATTGCCCATGACGGTCGCCGAAACCAGATCGCCCAGCGGCTCCCGTCCAAGCATGGCTTTGCCTGCGGTGTAGGTCTCGACCTTCGACGCCGCGCCGATGACGGTAAACGCTCGTCCGCGCAGGGCGTCGGCTTCTTCATCGAGAATCAGCCTGCCCTGGTCTATGACGATGATGTGTTCCAACAACCGGCTCACCTCGTCAATCAGGTGCGTTGACAGGATGATCGTGCGCGGATGCTCCGCGTAATCCTCGATCAGTCGCTCATAAAACAGGTTCCTGGCTACGGCATCGAGGCCCAGATACGGCTCGTCGAAGATGGTCAGCGGAGCGCGGCTGGCAAGGCCGACAACGATGCCCACCGAGGAGAGCATGCCTCTGGACAACGCCTTGATTTTCCGTTTCAGCGGCAAGCGGAAATCTTCGATCAACGTGAAGGCAAACTGTCGGTCCCACTGGGGCAAAAACAGGGCCGCCTGCTCCAGCACGTCAATCACGCGAAAGTTATTGGGAAACCTCTGGTTTTCCTTGACGAAGCAGACCTGGCTCAGCACGCGGCTGTTCTCATAGGGCGCTTCCCCAAACACCTGGACTTCGCCGCTGGTGGCGAAGATCTGCGCCGTGAGGATCTGCATGATCGTTGTTTTGCCAGCGCCGTTTCTCCCCAGCAGCCCATAAATCTTCCCTGCTTCCATAAAAAAACTTATGTCATTGACCGCCGTGACGTTTCCATACGATTTTGTCAGCCGATGGACTTCGACAACGTTGTTCATCGTACCTTGGCCCCTCTCCGAATCATTTCTGTCAATTCTTCCTCGGTGATCCCCAGCTTTTCCGCCTCCCGAATCATCGTTGCGACATACTGCTCGAAAAACTGTTCTCTGCGCTTCGCCAGCAGCGTGGCGCGCGCGCCTGGCGCTACAAACATCCCAAGCCCTCGCTTTTTGTACAAAATGCCCTGGTCCACCAACAGGTTCACGCCTTTTGCCGCCGTCGCCGGATTGATCTGGTAAAAGGCCACGAACTGATGGGTCGAGGGAACCTGCGATTCTTCAGGCAGTTGCCCTTCAATGATGTCGTTTTCGATCCGCTCGGCAATCTGCACGAAGATCGGGCGGCTGTCATCAATCAACTGTCCCATTTCTTCACCACCAATATGGTTAACTACTCATGTAGGTAACTATACATGAAACAAACCAGTTTGTCAAGACCAGAAATCCAAAACAGTGAATATGTTCATCAACTCACCAGGAACAAGGCCGCGTAGTTCCCAGCGAGAAGGCAGCAAACCAGTTGGCATCCTGGTTGCTATTCAATAAACAAGATCGAGATATCCATAAACTGACAGTGAAAATGTAACTGCCCGCGCGCCGGGGCCTCAGCAAAAGCGGCGCTGCGCAACAAAACGGCTCTTGCTCCTGGGAGAACACATCTGCGACGCCACTTGCCAGAGACGAGCGGCCTCTGCTATACTGGTATAAAAGGAGCTACTTGCCGTCTGCGCGGGCTTGAGATCCAGACAAAGGAGGCGATGCCATGTATCTGGCGCTGCTGAACCTTGTTGTAGTCCTTCTATCGTTGACTTCCCAGCAGCAGACTCTGGCGCTTATAGGGATAGGCGTCGTGGTCGTCTTGATCGTCGTGCTGGCGGCAATGCTGCTGGCGCGCTGGTGGGTGCGGCGCAATCGAAAGCCTGTGGGACCAGAGCAGCCGGTGGAAGCGCCGGAACTGTATGATCTGCGCACAGCGGATGTTACCGACGATATTCGCTTCTGTGTGGAGATGGCCCGCCAGGTGGGTGGGCCAGTGTTGGAACTTGGCTCGGGGACCGGGCGTGTGACGCTGCCGCTGGCGCGCACGGGACTGGTGGTGACGGGTCTGGAGACCTCGCGGCTGATGTTGCAGCGCGCCAAAATGAAGGCCGAGCAGCTTTCGGCTAAACTCCATGTGGAGTGGGTGGAAGGCGATATCACGAATTTTTCGTTGGGAGGGCGTAAGTTCCGCCTGGTTCTGGCTCCGTTTAATGTGCTGCAAGAACTGCGCGATCTCAATGAAATGGAGAAATGCCTGCGCTGTGTCGTGGAACATCTGGAGCCAACCGGCAAATTTGTGGTGATGGTGCAGCCGCCGCGCTGGGAAGCCTTGAAGGTCGAGCGGCGCTTTATGAAGGCCGTCTATAACCCGCGCACGAACGAACTGGTCAACTGCTATCAAAGCCTGGAAGTGGACCCCATCTGGCAAAAGCTGCGCGGAGAATATGAATATGAGATCTGGGACCACGCGGGTCACGCGCGCCAGATCGCAGCGCCGTTTGAGGGCAGTTATGTCACCTGCCCGGAGATGGCGCTGCTGCTGCGCGCTGCCGGGCTACAGCTAGAAGCCGTCTATGGCTCGTTTGCGCGGGATAAGCTGACCGCGCAGAGCAAACAGATGGTCTTTATCGCCCACCCGCTGCCCGCAGCGAAGCCCCAGGTGGCTCTTCCGGCGCCAGCGGCCAGGCAACCGGCTAAAGTGCCAGCGCCAGCGCCTGTGGGAGCATCATCCGCCGGTGCTTCCTCGGTGGCAGCCAGCATGCCCGCAGCGTCGCCTGCCACAGTCGTCTTACCTGAGACGAAAGGCGTATCGCAGGCGAAGCCAGCCAGCCCTTCTGCCAGCGCGCCAGCGGCCTTGCCCGCGCTCCCGTCGCCGGGGGCATCGGGATCAGCCCCGGCACAGGGGGTGCAGAATGCTCCTTCGGCGTCATCTGGTCGTCATACCACCGGCCAGCGCGGGCGCTCGAAGCCCACGCACTAGGCGTGTGGGATCGTTCCCAGGTGAGCAAGGAGATCAGTATGACAGAGTTGGCATCCCGGCGTTGTGTACCCTGCCGAGGCGACACGCCACCTCTGCGAACCGAGGAGGTACAGACGATGATGCAACAGGTTCCCGGCTGGACAACAGATGCAGAGGGCAAGCTGACCCGCAACATCAAACTAGCCAATTTCAAAGAGGCGCTGGCGCTCGTTAATAAGATAGGGGATCTGGCCGAGCAGGAGGGGCATCACCCCGACCTGACTATCCATTCATGGAATCAGGTGCGGATTGAACTCTACACCCATTCCATCAAGGGGTTGTCGGAGAACGATTTTATTCTGGCCGCCAAGATCAACCAATTGTTGCCGCAGTAAACACGGCTGGCAGTTGAAACAATGTATGCGCCAGCCGGAAAGGCTGGAGGTGATACGCTTGCAACCTTCTAACAGGCAGCCGAGCGTTGGCGTAGGAACGGCAGCGCCGGAACTGGAGCCGACGGACTGGGTGAACTGCCAGCCTTTCCGGCTGGTTGATTTGCGCGGGCGAGTGACGCTGGTGGAGTTCTGGACGTTTGATTGTATCAACTGCCAACGTGTTTTGCCCGCCCTGATGCAGTGGCATCACGCCTATGCCGCGCGCGGGCTGGTGATTGTTGGCGTGCATACGCCGGAGTTTCGCCACGAACGCGAACTGTCCAATGTCCAGGCCGCTGTCCAGCAATACGGTATTCAATATCCGGTGATACTGGATAATGACTTTGACGCCTGGCGGGCTTATCGCAATCGCTTCTGGCCCACCTTATATCTGGTGGACAAGCGCGGGCTTATCCGTTATACTCATGTTGGTGAAGGGAGTTACGAGCAGACGCGGCGGGCAATCGAAGCCTTGCTTGCCGAGCCAGCGTAAGGGGGGCTTAAACTATGGCGATCAATCAGACACCAGTGGCGCTATCTCTAGGGACGCTGGTGAGGGATCGCTTTCGCGTTAAGAAGCTGCTAGGCTATGGCGGCTATGGAAATGTCTATCTGGTGGAAGACGAGATCGTCTTTCCGGGGAATCAGTATGCCCTCAAAGAAAGCCTGAGTTCGACCATCTCGGAGCAGCGGCAGTTTACCCGCGAGGCGAAGTGGTTGATGACGCTGGAGCATCCCAACCTGCCGCGTGTGGCGGAGCAGTTTGATTGGAATGGCCGCCCCTATTTTGTGATGGCCTATGTGGCCGGAGAAAATCTGGAAGATCGCGTGGACCGCATGGGGCCGCTGCCGGAAGATCAGGTGCTGACGTGGGTGCTTCCTATCTGCGATGCGGTGGCCTATCTGCATGGTCAGAAGCGGCCTATCATTCACCGCGACATCAAGCCGGGCAATATTATTGTGAGCAAAGATGGCCGCCCCTGGCTGGTTGATTTTGGCATCGCCAAGATGCTGCAATCAGGTGGGGCGCGCAAGACTACCCGCGCGGCGCGAGCGGTCTCTGGCGGCTATTCGCCTCTGGAACAATATACACGCGGCGGCACCGATGTGCGCTCTGACATTTATGCGCTGGGCGCTACACTCTATCACTTGCTGACGGGTATCTGCCCGCCAGAATCGCCCGATATTGCCTCTGGTGTGGCGCGGCTGCCCGATGTTCGCCAGGTGCACTCCAGGGTTTCACGCCAGACTGAGCAGACGGTGATGCGGGCCATGCGTCAGAAGCCAGAAGAACGCTATCAATCTGTGCGCGAATTGATGCTGGACCTGCCTGGCGGGCGAACGTTTAGCCTCAACGCCAACGGAACGGCTTCTCAACCGGTGGCCGCGTCAACCAGCGGCAAACGGAAAGGGAAAAAGACAAAAGACGCCGCTGTGCCTCTGGCGCCCCTTCCGGCAGCGCCCCAGCCCGTCGCTGCTGCGCCTATGCCGGTGGCCCCGCCTCCAGTGGCCTTCGTGCCAGTCCAGATGCCTCCAGCGGCCATGCCTCCTGCTGCAACAGTCATTGGCCCCCCTCCGCCCCAGTATGCGCCCCCTGCTCCCTGGGTCGCGCCTGTGCCAGCCGCCGCTGCCATCCCGCCGCCTCCGCAAGTGGCTCAGGGTGGTTTCAGCGGCGCGCAAGCGTTTGCGGTGACGCCACTGGCTCCTCCGGCTGCGCCGAAACAACCGCCTGCCCGGCGTCGGCGGGTCGTGCTGGCGGGATTGATCGCCCTGCTCTGTGGCCTGGGGGTGCTGGCGACAATGGTTTTGACGGTCCTGTATCCCAACGGTGAAGAACAGGTACCTATCTTTGTTCCAGGCTATGGAGATGTTGTGTCACAGCAGAGCCTGAGCCTGGATGTGCTGCTCACCTTGATTCCCATTGCCGCGCTGCTTCTGATCATCCTGCCCATTGTCAACTGGCTGGGATTCGTGAGGCGCGGCGTGACCTATGCCCTCTTGTTGTTCTTGCCGCTGTTGGGGCTGGTTCCTGTGATTATCTGGATTACTTCGCCTCAGATAGACGCCGTAGAGAGCGTCTTTGGACACGGCTTCTTTGTCCCCATTCTCCTCTTCCTGGCTGCCTGGGGGGCATCGCTGACGCAGGCGATTCGCCGCCGGTAGGGCTGCTTGCGCTGCCTACCAGCTTCCCGCGCTTTTCCCAGGTGGGAAGGGCTGTATCTGATCGAAGGCGTCGGCCATTATATTCCCAGCAGGGTCCGCAGCCGCTCATCATTCCACTGGATGCCAATCTGGTAAACCCGTTCCCCACGGAAATGGAACAGGAGCGCACCTGTCAGGTTTTGCTGGGAGCCATCGGAGGCGGGCCAGTGTGAGCAGTAACGCATCGCCCACCCTTTAGCGCGCGGGTAGAACATGAACTCGTCAAACAAGACATTCTCATAGCGGGCAAAGGCCGCCTGCACATAGGCGAGCAGCGCCTCCAGCCCCTTTACCCTTCTGGCGCTTGCGGGCAGCGCCCTGGGGGGGTAATAGGTGATGTCTTCGGTGAGCAGCCGCCCCAGCGTTTCCAGGTTTCTGTCCTGTGTCGCCTCGATCAAATGCTCCAATACCTGCGCTTGCTGTTCTTGCTCAGGGGTGAGGGTGGGGTGAAGGCAGGTGGTAATCTCGGCCAACACGAGATCAAGGTCGAAAGGTTTCTGGAGCAGAAAAGCGAAGCCCTGGCGTTCGACTTCCTTCGAGGGTACCTGCCAGCCGGTCATCAAACCAACCGGCGTCGGCGGGCAGCGTTGCAGCAGACGCCGCACTTGACTGAATGGGCGGCGGGCGTTTTCAATGAAGAGATCGGTCAGCACCAGATGAAATGTTTGCTCATCAATCAGTTTCAGGGCGTTTTCCGGGGAAGGCGCCAGAGAAGGTTTGTAGCCCTCTCCATTCAGGAACGCGAGAAGGAGTTCTGCGACGCTCTGGTCTTGTTCAGCGACTAAGATGCGTGGCGGGTGCGGAGGCTGAACACGCATCAAGGCATCAAACCTTTCTTCGGGGAACCTTGATTAGAGCTTCCTGGCGTGGCGCTACCCCGTTGGCCTCCTCCGCAATCCTGCCCTTATCGTTCGTTGTTAAATGACAATGTACCATGACCAGGTGGAGAAATGGGGCATTTCAGGTTGAGTACAGGTTAAGATTTGCTCTTGAAGAAGCGTGCTTCTCGCGCTGCTCTAAAAGTCCTGGCTGATTTGTCTCTTCATCAATGAACCAGCCAGGTTACAGCCCATTTCCTGTCTGCATAAGCCTCCGTTGCTGTCAGGCGTGGATGGCAACCTCTCCGCTGCTGATGTCCAGGGGTCCGGCCAACAGCGGCGCGATATGGGTTCGCACCCACTCTGCGGCGACTGTGCTGGATTCGTCGGCCCCGGCCTGAGTCTCGAAAATGCTGACCGTTATAATCTCATCCTCGCCAATTCTCACAGCATACAAGGATAGAAAACCTGGCGTCTTCCTGACAAGCGGAAGCACGCTCTCTCTGATGTGCTGAATCACCTCATCGGCTTTCTCAAGTTTGACCTTGCCGCGTCGAATCGCTGCGTACATCGCCTCTTCCTTTCTTATCAGCCACAACTTCCTGCTTTTTTAGAGAAACCTGACGAGATCGCCGCGACGAACGACGCCGCCCCGCGTCACGCTGGCATAGACGCCCACGCAGGGCAGCGCGCCATAGCCTGGGAAGCCGACCCGGTTATGTTGCGCGACGGCGCGCAAGATGCCCGGATCGGCGGGCAGGTCTCCTTGGGCCAGAGTGGTCATCACGCAGCGAATGCAGGGACCAATCACTTCCAGGCGCACCTCGTCGCCAAGAGCGAGCGCGCGGTCCAGCCAGGCGCTCTCTGTGAACCCCTGCTCTTCCCCCCCGCTTTGCACCACGATATTGGGGCGAAAACGCTGGGGGGCAAAGCGCCCTTCTGGATAGAGTGCTTGCAGCCGGTTGAGCGTGGCCGTTGTCAGCAGGTGGATGACCGCGCCATCAAAAAACAGGCCAGGCATTGTATCGCCGCCCAGAGCTTGTTCGGTAATCACCTCTCGATAGGGCATGCCCTCGATGTCCGGCCAGTACTCCTCATAGCTGGGGTCTGGCGGCGGTGATGCCATGAGGATGACATCGCGTCCAAGCGCCCCTGAAAGCGCCTGGGCCAGATCGCTCTGGTTGCTGAGGACAGACACTCCATTGGGGAGGGTGATGCGCACAGCGGGCAAAGGCTGGTTAAGTTGTGGCTCCGCGACGTAGGCAGCCTGGCACTCGAAGAGTCGGCCCCACTTGCGCGGATGCTTGGCGCTGGCGACCTTGCCGGTGAACAGGTCAACGCAGGCATAGCCGCGATCTCCCAGCACGCCGCGCGCCGTCACTTCGGCGGCCTCCAACGGCTCGCCCAGCATTGATTTGACAGGATAGCGCCAGAGGGCCGCCACCGACCCAGGCATAGACTCTTCCGGTGGTTGTGACATGCTTGACTCTCCCGCTTCAGCGCGCGTATTTCTTCCAGCATACCATCTCTGGCAATCGTCAGCAGTGGCGGCGCTGATTTCGCCGATTGTGCGCAATTGCCAACTCAACCGCCACGAATTGGCAATAGATGCGCTTGTTTCAGAGGCAGTTTTGTGTTACAATCACACGAGGGCGGGGACGATTCAGTATAATTGTCCCCGCCCGACATTGTGAGGGGAGCGCAGAACGCTATGGAACTGACCTGGCTGGGCCATTCGTGTTTTCGGTTGCGCGGCAAAGAAGTGACCGTTATCACCGATCCTTTTGGCCCCCAACTTGGCTATACATTGGGGCGTATCAGCGCGCAGATTGTCACCATCAGCCACGATCATCCTGGGCATAATAATGTGGCGGCGGTGGGCGGCGATCCGTATGTCTTGCGCGGGCCGGGCGAGTATGAGGTGCAGGATGTGCTGGTAACGGCGGTAGCCTCCTATCACGATGCCGAGCGCGGCAAGCGGCTGGGCCGCAATACCATCTATCTGATGCATATTGATGATCTCGCGGTCTGTCACCTAGGCGACCTGGGCCATTTGCTGACCGATCAGCAGCGCGAAGAAATGAGCGATGTTGATATTCTGCTCGTGCCAGTTGGCGGCAAAAATACGATCAACGCGGCGCAGGCGGCTGAGGTCATCAGCCAGATTGATCCAAGGATTGTGATCCCCATGCACTACGCGACTCCAGCCACCGAAGGCAAGGTGGAGGGTTTGGACCCATTAGAAAAGTTCTGTCGAGAGATGGGAGTGGAGGCGGCGGAACCGCAACCCAAACTGGCGGTGACGCGGAGCAGTCTCCCCGCCGAACCGCAGGTAATCACGCTAAACTATCGGGGCTAGGACCGGCCAGGGTTCCTGGCCCCTTCTTCTTGTGCAGGGATCGGCAAACGCAGGTGTTGTCGGGCGGCAGGCATAGTATTTTTGGAGTGTTTTCTGCTAGAGATGGCGGCGTGGTCCGTATATAGAGCCATGAGGCATAGCTCAGGTCAATTTCTCTTGCCTTATTTTATTTTATTGGATTGCGAGGACCAAGACCATGCGAGTGTGGCGTACAAGCGCCGGGAGCAGTCAGGAGGGCCGTCTTATGCCCAAGTTTCTCTTTGTGACGGGTGGGGTCGCGTCGTCGGTTGGGAAGGGGATCAGTGTCGCTTCGATTGGGCGCCTGCTGAAAAGCCGGGGATTGCGGGTTGCCATTATGAAGCTGGACCCTTATATCAATGTGGACCCCGGCACGATGTCACCGTATCAACACGGCGAAGTGTTTGTCACGGAAGATGGCGCTGAAACTGATCTGGACCTGGGACACTATGAGCGTTTCACGGATGAACCCGCCAGCCAGGCCAGCAATGTGACCACCGGCCAGGTCTACGCTGCGGTGATTGGCAAAGAGCGGCGCGGTGAGTATCTTGGCGGAACCATTCAGGTGATCCCCCATATTACCAATGAGATTAAAGAGCGCATTCATAATGTGGCGCATCAGAGCGGCGCGGATGTGGTGATTGTCGAGGTCGGCGGCACAGTGGGCGACATCGAAGGCGAGCCGTTTCTGGAGGCCATTCGCCAGATGCGCAAAGATGTGGGCCGCGACGAAGTTCTCTATATTCATGTGACCTTGCTGCCCTATCTGGGGGCAACCAAAGAACTCAAGACCAAGCCGACGCAGCACAGCGTCAAAGAACTGCTGCGCGTGGGCATTCAGCCCGATGTGATTCTGTGCCGCTCGGATGTGCCGGTCAGCGATGAAATCTGCGAAAAGATTGCGTTATTCTGTAATATTGATGAGCGCGCGGTGATCCCGATGACCACCGCCGAGACGATCTATGAAGTGCCGCTGATGCTGGAAGAGCGCGGCCTGGGGACGTATCTGGTGGAGACGCTGCGGCTGGGTGCGCAGTGCCACGAGCCGAACCTGGCGGAGTGGCGCGAACTGGTAGCGGGCATCAAGCGCGAAAAGCCGGTGGTTGATGTGGGGCTGGTTGGCAAATATGTGGCGTTGCAGGACGCCTATCTTTCGGTGGCCGAGTCGCTGCGCCACGCCGGGTGGGCGCATGGCGTGGATGTGCGTATCAAGTGGATTAACTCCGAAGATGTGGAGACGCGCGGCGCGAACTTCGCCGAGATGCTCAAAGGAGTGGATGGCATTGTGGCGCCGGGTGGCTTCGGCAGCCGGGGCATTGAGGGCAAGATTAAAGCGGCAAACTATGCGCGCCACGAAAAGATACCCTACCTGGGCCTGTGTTTGGGGTTGCAGGTGGCCGTCATTGGCTTTGCCCGCGAACTGATGGGCGTGAACGATGTGAATAGCACCGAGTTCAACCCGAACACGGCTAATCCCGTGATTGATCTGATGCCGAATCAGCGCCAGATCTCTGACAAGGGCGGAACCATGCGCCTGGGCAACTGGGTCTGCTGCCTGACCAATGGCAGTAAGGCGCAGCAGGCGTATGGCGAGCCGATTGTGTTTGAGCGCCACCGCCACCGCTACGAGTTCAACAATACCTATCGCCGCCGTCTGGAAGAGGCGGGTATGATCGTCAGTGGGCGCTCGGCGGATAATAGTCTGGTGGAAATTATTGAACTGGCCGATCATCCCTGGTTTGTGGCGACCCAGTTCCATCCCGAATTCAGGAGTCGCCCGACGCGCCCGCATCCGCTCTTCCATGCGTTTGTGGGCGCGTGTCTGAAGCACGCGAAGTCGGTGGGCCTGGCTGAGAGGGGCAGCGCGGTCGAGGCACGCCCCGCCGAGCAGAGCGATGTCTACAGCGCAGCGCCTGCTCAGCATGGGCCTATCGAGGTAGCCCAATCGTTGGGAGGCGAGCAGGCGTTGACCACAGGCGCCTGATCCATCAGCAGGGGCTTGCAGCGCCGCCTGGAAAGCGGCGCTGCAAGGAAACATCTATGCCATACCTGAGCCAATTGCTGCACAGCAGCGTGGATGATAGCTGGAACGAGCGCGTGGGCAAGCTCGTGGACGTGGTCGCGCCGCCAACCCCTGTAGCGGCGCTGGTCCAGCATGCCCCTGCGCCTGCTGCCAATCTGGCCGCTGGCGCTGCTCCGATAGCCCTGGCCCTGATTGTTGAAACGCCCGATGAACATCTGCTGCGCGTGCTGCCCGCCCAGGTGGGCCGCGTGGAGCATGATCACATCCCCTTGCGTGTGCCGCGCGCCGATCTTGAATCTGATCGCCCCAGGCCAGATGATGTGCGCCTGGCCGCTGAGGTCTTGAATAAGCAGGTGGTGGACCTGACGCACAAGCGGGTGGTGCGCGTCAATGATATTCTGCTGGATGAAAACTGGCGTTTGCTCGGATTGGATTGCACCAACCTGGGCCTGCTGCGCTGGCTGGCGCCCGCGCGCCTCTATGAAGCAGTGGCGCGCCGCTTCCCAGCGCCGCTGCTGTTGTGGGAACAAACGGGGCTGCTTCCGGCGCGCGCCCAGGAAGCTGCTGTTGAAGTTCCGGCTCCGCAAGCGACGGAATCGGGGCCGCTGGCCCAGTTGCACCCTGCCGATATTGCCGATATTCTCCACGATCTGAGCCAGGAAGAGGGCAGCCGCGTGCTGGCTTCGCTGGATACGGAGACGGCGGCGGAGACGCTGGAGGAGATCGAGCGCGATCACCAACTGCGTCTGCTGGAGCGGATGGCTAGCTCTCGCGCCGCCGACATTCTGGAGGAGATGGGGCCGGACAAGGCCGCCGATCTGCTGGCCGAACTGCCTGAAGAGCGCGCCCAGGAATTGCTGGGGCTGATGAAGCGCGAAGAATCCGAGGATGTGCAGGAATTGCTGGCGTACCCTGAAGATTCGGCGGGCGGCATGATGACGACAGATTACGTGCTGGTTGGGCAGGACCGGATGGCGGAAGAGGCGCTGCTGCGCGTGCGCGCTGCCATTACCCAGGACGTGCGCGTGGCCTATGTCTACTGCGTGGCCGATGATACTCGTGAAGATGAAGAACAGCGCCTGCTGGGGGTGGCTTCGCTCTGGGAACTGCTGGCCGCCGACCCTGAGCGCCCGCTGCGCGAGTGGATGGAGACAAGCCTCATCAGCGTGCAGCCCGACGCCGACCCTCAGACGGTGGCGGAGATGATGGCAAAGTATGATCTGCTGGCCCTGCCGGTGCTGGACGAGCAGGGCTGCATCCAGGGAATTGTCACCGTTGATGACGCCCTGGATGTGCTGCTGCCCCCCAATCGCCGCCGCCGCGCCCGCCGCATGTATTAGCGCCCCGGAGCGCCTTGTAACTCCTGCGCGCGGGCTGCGTGCAGGGCGACTGGCAGCGACTTGAGCAGGCGGACGTTGAAGTTGTTCTCGTATTCCCAACGAGCGGTTGCCAGTTCGAGCGCGGGGAAGCGTTTGAACAGTTGGCCGAAGGTGATCTCAGCCTCCAGTTGAGCCAGCGGCGCTCCCAGGCAGTAGTGCGGGCCATGACCCAGCGCGAGATTCCAGGTGGGCGGGCGGCTGACATCAAGCGCGTCGGGATTGGGGAATCGCTCAGGATCGCGGTTGGCGGCTGCCAGGATGAGCAAGACCATCTGTTCCTGCTGGATGGTCTTGTCCCGCAGGGAAATGTCTGCCAGAGCGCGCCGCCGGATGAACTGGTTCGGGCTGACGTAGCGCATCAGTTCGGGAATGGCATCCGCCCAGGTCACTGAGCCTCCCTTGAGCAGATTGAGTTGATCGGGCTGCTGCAACAGGGCCAGCGTTCCATTTGAGAGCAAGCTGGTCAGGTTTTCGTGTCCGGCGATCAAGAACAGAACGATGGTAGCGAACAGTTCTTCTTCGTTCAGCCGCTCGCCCGCCTCGGCAGCTTCGACCAGCAGAGTAAGCAGATTCTCGCGTGGCCTGGCGCGTGTCTCTTTGACCAGCGTGTGCGCGAAGGCGCTCAGCGCGGCGGCGCCCTCCCTTGAATGCAGGCGTTCGTCAGCCGTCAGAGTCGTCGGGTCGCGGCCAAAGGGGAGCAAGAAATCGTCGCACCAACGCTTCAACTGCGCGCAATCAGATACATCCAGTTGCACCCCCAGCAGAGCGCCAATGACCATCAAGGGGAGCGGATAGGCCAGATCATGTACAATATCCATCGTTCCGTTGTCGGCTGCGGCATCGAGAAAGCTATCCACCAGCCTCTCGATCAGGGGCCGCGACCCTTCTATCGCGCGCGGGGTGAACGCCTGGCTGACCAGCGCCCGCAGGCGCGTGTGCTGCGGCGGATCAGAGAATACCAGGCTGTTGTTCACGAATGAATAAAGGCTCTGCTGCGCTCTGTCCGCATCGCGCTTGTCGCCGGTTGAACCTTTTGGGACGGCAGGCGCCCAGGCGTCTTCGAGCCTGGACGCGAAGCGCGGTTCATGCAAAGCGTAATCAATGTCGTCGTAGCGCGTAAGAACCCAGGCCCGCAGCGGCTCCTCCCAATGAACAGGGTCTTCTGTTCGCAGCCGCTGATAGGTTGGATATGGGTCGGCCAGCATGGCAGGCGCGAAGAGTTTGATCTTATGAGCCATCGCTTCAACCTTCTTTCTATGAACTGAAAGACGGGTGGACAATGGCTTACCTGCACATTGGAGGCCAGCGCGAGGCATTGTGACGTAGCGCCGCCGTCTCGGCGGCCAGCCAGTAGCGCCGCCGTCTCGGCGGCTCAACGCTGCGCCAGGATGGATGTTGCCCCGCAACGTGCGCGTTCGCTCAGGCGAACCGTTGGCCGCCGAGACGGCGGCGCTACAAGCCCAACGTCACAGCCGTATCGCTCAGACTGGGCGTGGCTGCCTACGCAGGAAGCGGCTTCCAAGCAGCCCACCTGAGACGCCGCCGACGATGCCCACGACCAATTGAGAGAGCAGCGCCAGAAATACCCATTCAACGAAGACGTCGACAGGGAAGCTCAAACCCGCTTCAAAACCAGGATACATGGTAAAGGACAGCATGAAGATAGAAAGCGCACTGATACCACATCCAAGCGCGCTTATTTGCGCAGCAGCGCTCATCTTCCTGGTAATCCTCCCGCGCCACAGACCAACCAGGAAGAACAGGAGGAAGAGGACCAGGAGATATTGCAGGAAGATCAGGGTCGAGTCTTCATCACTGAGAAAGCCAGGGGTGGTATGGCTCTCCCTAAAGGGGTTCATTGTGACCAGATACAGTAAAGCTGCATTCAGAATGACCGGGCAGAATACAAGGCTTATGCCCCACCAGAAGGTTGCTTCACTATCCTGTTTCCGCTGTGGTGTTGATTCATCGGCCATGTGTCGCCTCCTTGACGAGTCAGATGAAGATAGTATACCTCTTTCCGGTTCCACCAGATATGGAGTGTTGACAAGCGAGGTGTGTTACTTGTAGCGCCGCCTTCCAGGCGGCTCAACGCTGGCCGCCTGGAAGGCGGCGCTACAGGTGGCCCCCGCTTTTTGGTGGAAACCCACTTTCCTACGCCGCTTGACAGGGGTTGGATAAGCAGGTATACTATCCTTGCTCGGAACAGTTGGCTTGGGAAGAGCAAGGCTGGAACGGCATGACGCGGCGGTGATTTGTACACCGCCACGTCATTACCCCAGACCTGGCAAGGCCAGGAATGGGGCTGGGGGCATTCTATCACTGGAAATTGTGCCCGGTTGAAAGATTGCTCAGCGGCTCCTTCCTGCGAAAGGCTGGGGCGCCACTTGTCGGACGGGGAGAGCAGATGGTGCTCTCCCCCGAAGGCGAGCTTCGCGTCAGCGTTTGCATCAGGCGGGGGCCGTTTCGGCGTATTGAGTTGTTGGCTCAAGAAGTCGAAAGGAGCATCTATCATGGCCCTGGTCACTGGTCGGTCTTCGTCGTCTCCGTCCATCCCGCCCTCGGCGCGCTTCGCGTTCTCCAATCCGCTGCGGCGCGAATACGGTCTGCGCCTGCTCACTGGTAACATGCCGGAGCCGCTGCGCGGTGTTCTCATCAAGGGGCTGCGCCGCCCGCCGCTGTTCAGCGGTCAGCAAACGCCGCTGGCAGTGCAAAGCGCGCACCGCCGCCGCCTCAGCGATACCGGCTTGCTCAAGGCCACAGTCAACATCACCAATTGGCTCATCGTCACCGAACTGGGAGTAACCCGGCGCACTGTCGAAGCGCCGCTGGGCAGCATCAGCCGCGTGACCCGCAACACGCTGCTGGTAGCCCAGGGCGCGCAGTTACGCCGCCTCTATCTGGCGCTGATGGAGAAGCTGGGCGATCCTGGCGCCGCGCTGACCGTCTTCCAGCAGGCGCTGGATGACCTGGGATAGCAATAGTTGCCTGATCTGTTGTATATACGCTAGAATACAATCACCATGCGGCGGGCGTCGTATCAAGCGGCGCGCCGGTACGCATGAGGCCAGCGCCCTGGAGCAAAGGAGGCATTGGATGAGGCAATTGACCCGCCGACGAACGACCACCCGCTTCCGGGGGCTGGCGCACAGAAGAGGCGTTCTGGCAGGGGTGACTCTGCTCACCCTGGTCCTGGTGATGTTCGGGCTGCTCCTCTCCACTCTGGGGGTTTCTGCTGCCCCTTCGCGCGCCGGGGCGGGCCAGGCAGCCGATGCTTCTCCTCTCCAGGCACGGCCAACCCACAAGCCGAAGCCCACCCACACTCCAAGGCCAACGCCCACCCCAACCGCGACGCTGGCTCCCAGTCCGACGGCCATACCGACAGAGAAGCCGACTGCCGCCCCAACCACCGCGCCTACCGCCGCGCCTACCGAAACCGCGAGTCCAGTCACAGTTGGCGGAGGCCATTCCGGGCCAGGCGACGGGGATACTCAGGCAGGTGCTGCTCCCCCTGGCTGGCTGCTGGGGTGGGGAGTGGGGATACTGATGGTGGCGCTGCTGGGCTTCAGCGTCTTCCTTGTGCTGTTCACCCGCCGCGCGG
Organism: Ktedonobacterales bacterium; assembly: GCA_036557285.1. Classification (NCBI taxonomy): domain Bacteria; kingdom Bacillati; phylum Chloroflexota; class Ktedonobacteria; order Ktedonobacterales; species Ktedonobacterales bacterium. The sequence goes on along the minus strand of DATBHW010000054.1, from coordinate 30,490 downwards.
CTCGTGAACCTCAGCAGCCAGCGTTTCCCCCGCCTCCTCAGAAACCTGCTCGCGCGCGGCTGAACCAACTCCGTCAGATGCTGCCTGCGCGTCACGCTGCGCCGCCAGCGGCAGCAGGAGAGGCAGCAGCGCCGACGCTGGGAGAGGGCTACACCTGGGAACCCTTGCCGCCTCTGCATGAGGCGCCTGTGTCGCCTCCGCTCAAACCGCCACCCTGGATGATTGAGGCAGGGTTGATGAAAGAGGATACGGGCGAATTGCCCGCAGCAGACCTCTGGAAGCCGCAAGGCGAAAGAAAAGACGCTGATTGGCCGCACTGACTGTACTGACTCTGGAACATGTTCTGCCTATGCTGGTAATATACGAGAGAAACCAGAGAGGAGAACAGCATGGAAACCATTCGCGCGATTGTGGTTGATCCGACCACACCTGAGCGCCTGGTAATACGCGGGGCGCAGGCGCGCGCTCCGCTCCCCAGCGAGGCGCTGGTGCGCGTGCGGGCCACTTCGCTGAATCGCGGTGAAGTGCGCAGCGCGATGAGTAATCCGACGACCCTGCGCCCTGGCTGGGATCTCGCGGGGACTATCGAGCGGGCCGCCGAGGATGGCTCAGGGCCGCGCGCGGGCGCGCGGGTAGTCGGGTTCCTGAGTTCTGGCGCGTGGGCCGAACTGGCCCCTGTGCCGACGAACGCGCTGGCCGAACTGCCGGAAAACGTCTCGTTCGCGCAAGCGGCCACTCTGCCCATCGCGGGCCTGACGGCGCTCTACGCGCTGGAGAAGGGCGGCGGGTTAATCGAGCGCCCCGTCCTTATTACCGGCGCTTCTGGCGGTGTCGGCCTCTTCGCCATCGAGCTTGCGCGGCTTTCTGGCGCGCGGGTGGTTGGCGCGTTTCGCCAGGCCAGCTATGAGGCGGCGGTGCGCGAGGCGGGCGCGCAAGAGGTGGTCATCGGGGAAGACCTGGCCCCGGCGAAAGCCCTCGGCCCCTATCACCTGATTCTGGAATCCGTTGGCGGGGCTTCGCTGGGAGCGGCGCTGGGCTTGCTCGCGCCGCAGGGAACGTGCGTGCTGTTTGGCGTATCGGCAGGGGTCGAGACCACCTTTCAAGCTGGCGCCTTCTTCCGAGCAGGCGGCGCGAGCCTTTATGGGTTTATCATCTTCGATGAAGTCAAGCGCCAGCCAGCATCCCAGGGTCTTGCCCGCCTGGTGCGCCTGATTGCCGATGGGCGGCTGCATCCGCGCATCGAGATCGAAGCGCCCTGGACGAACGTGGCTGAGGTGGCCCGGCAGCTTATGGATCGGCGCTACCCTGGGAAAGCGGTCTTGCACGTTGATGCCTGAGGAACAAACAATTGCAGAACCAAAACTGCACGCGCAGCCCGGCAAGGCAGGGCCAATGCAGAGGCTGCGCTGGCGGCGTCGGCGGCCCAACCGCCTGCTCTTGCTGCTGGCAGTGCTTGGCCCTGGGCTGATCTCAGCGGCGGCTGGCAACGACGCGGGCGGCGTGGCAACCTATGCCAGCGGTGGGGCTGCTTATGGCTATGGGCTGCTCTGGACGCTTATCCCCCTGCTGATCGGTCTGATCATCATTCAGGAGATGTGCGCGCGCATGGGCGCGGTGACACAAAAGGGGCTGGCCGACCTGATTCGAGAGGAGTTTGGCGTTCGCTGGACGGCCTTTGCCATGCTCTGCCTGCTGATCGCCAACGGTGGCATCGTCGTCACCGAGTTTCTAGGTATCCGCGCCAGCGTTCAGGTGCTGGCCGGTGACGGTACCTGGCTCGTCTATCTGGTGATTCCGCTGGTCGCCTTCGTTCTCTGGTGGCTGGTGATGAAGGGCAGCTATCGGCGCGTGGAAAAGATTTTCCTGGCGATGGCGCTGGTCTTCTTGAGTTATATTCCGGCGGCCTTCCTGGCGAAGCCGGACTGGGGGCAGGTCTTCCACCAGACGGTTGTACCCTCGTTTCTGCTCAGCGGCCCCTATATTGCGACGTTTGTGGCGACGGTTGGCACGACTATCTCTCCCTATATGCCGGTGTATACGCAATCAGCGGTAGTTGATAAGGGGACTCAGATGAAAGAGTATCCCTATGTGGTGGTGGATGTCTCCAGCGGCTCGGTCTTTGCCATTGTGACCGTCTTCTTTATCATCGTCACGACGGGCGCGACGCTCTTTGTGACTGGTCAGACCTCCATTCCCGATGCCGCCACCGCTGCCCGCGCGCTCGCGCCTGTCGCGGGGAACTACGCGGAATTACTGTTTGCCATTGGTTTGTTTGGAGCCTCGATGCTGGCGGCGGCGGTCTTGCCGCTCTCTACCTCCTATGCCATCTGCGAGGCGTTTGGCTTCGAGCGCGGCGTCTCGCGCAGCTTCAGGGAAGCGCCGGTCTTTCAATCGCTCTTCACCGGCCTGATCGTCTTTGGGGCATTGATTGCGCTGATCCCTGGCCTGCCCATTATTTCGGTGCTGGTGAACCTGCAAGTCCTTAACGCCATTCTCATGCCGGTCCTGCTCATCTTTATTTTGCGCCTGGTCAATAATCGGCGGCTCATGGGGCGACAGACCAACGGGCGCGTCTATAATGCGATTGCCTGGGCCACGACCATGATCCTCATCGGGCTGACAGCCATGTATCTGCTCACCCAGTTTTTGCCGCTCTTTGGTGTGCATCCAGGCGGATAGCCCCCCTCATACCCCATCTCCTTGCATGCTTGCGGCCACTGGCAGCGCCGCCTCCCTTCGGGAAGGGCTTCGCCAGAGCCGCTTGACCGCGCTGGGCGCGGCCATTCTCGCTCGGCTGTGCCTCGCTCGCGCGTCTCTGCCGCTTGCCTCGGCTATGCCTCGGCATGCTCGCTCCCGTTGGTCGCTCGCGCGTCCCTTCCCGGCGGCCACCGCTGCGCCAGCGCACACGTCACCCTAAAGCGCGGGCGCTCAACCCTGCGAACCGTTTCGCCGCCAGGGACGGCGGCGGTACACGCCGAGGCTGCCTGCGTGTACCGCCAGGCTTCGCCCGCAGCCGCTTGCCTCGGCCATGCCTCGGCACTCTCGCTCCCGTTGGTCGCTCGCGCGGCTGCGCCTCCGTGCTGGCACGGGCGGGGAGGAGTCTGGCGCGGGGCGCTTCTGCTGCGGTTCTGAGAAAAGTGTCGGGCAGAGAGCAGGGACGGCGGCGCTACACGCAGACAGCCGCGCTCGGTATAAAGATTGCACACGCTTTCGGACGGTCTTTTGACGGCTTGCCAGCCCAGATCGGGCGAACCGCCAGGGCGACATGGTTTTCTTAAGAGCGCATACACACGAGCCATATGAATCATGAAGATTTCAGTTGGGAGCTAGAGAGAACAATGGCAGAGAGGTTCTTCTCAAGAAACGGATATGACACGAGGACGCTTGCCCAACGAGGCGCTCGCCAAAGACATGGCGGCATCTCCGTGCTGGCGCTGCGGGCGCTGCTGCTGGCTTTGGGGCTGGCGTCAGCCGCCTGTAACCAGCAAGCCGCGCAGCCCCCTCCGAAATCGAACGCGACGACGGGTGGCGCTTCTGCCATACAGCAGGAGGAAGGGGGCGCCTGGCTCACCTTCGGAGGTGATCCCGCGCATGAAAGCATCAATACCAGCGAGAAGGCGATTACGGCGGCAACAGTGAGCCATCTGCGCCGCGCCTGGCATGTGCAGCTCCCTGATCTGGCGGACGAGCGGCCTATTCTGGTTCGTAATTTGACCATGCCGAACGGGCAAAAGCACGATGTTCTCTATGTGACAACTGACAAAGGTACGCTGATAGCCCTCAATGCCGACACTGGCAAGACGTTTTGGGCCGTGACCCCCAGGAGCGGCGAGGGCGCCAAGTATACGAAAGCGACGCCAGCGGCTGACCCGGCCAATAATCTGATCTACAGCTATGGGCTGGATGGGTATGTGCATCGCTTCCAGCTTACCACCGGCAAAGAACTACAAGGAAGTATCTGGCCGGTGCTGGTGACAAAGATGCCTCTCAGCGAGAAAGTCTCTTCCCCGCTCAATCTCATCAACGGCTATCTCTACGTGACGACCGCCAGCTTTTCAGGGGATGCGCCGCCCTACCAGGGCCATATGGTCGCCATTAACGTCAAGAATGGCGCTACCCACGTCTTCAACAGCCTTTGCAACGATCACACGCATGTGATGGCGCTCAATGAGTGTCCTTATAACGGTGGAGGCATCTGGGCCAGGCCAGCCGTTGTTCAAGACCCCGTTACCGGCCATATCTTCTTCACCATCAGCGATGGCTTCTTCACCGCCAACAAAGGGGGCAGCAATTGGGGCGACAGTGTGATCGAGATGACGCCCGATGGAGCCAGGGTGCTTGATTCGTATACCCCGGAGAATTACGCGAGCGAAGCCTTCCAGAATCGTGATCTGGGCAGCACCGCCCCGGTGATGCTGCCAACAATTCCGCAAAGTCACACGCCCTACCTGGCTGTGCAGGCTGGCAAAGAAGGGCTGCTGCGCGTCATCAACCGGCAGAACCTGAGCGGGCAGGGTGGCCCCACCCATATAGGCGGCGAAATACAGACCGTTGAACTGCCAGACCTCTGCCCCACGCTGGCCCAGCCGCTGGCCTGGCAGGACGCCAGCGGCAGCATCTGGCTCTTTGTCGCTACGCTGTGCCACATGGATGCTTTTCGGGTCGTCACCTCGCCCCAGGGCGTCACGAAACTGCAAAAAGCCTGGTATCTGGGTGTGGAGGCCACCTCACCGATTCTGGCTGGAGGCGTCCTTTTCGTGGCAACCGGCCAGGCGCTGCTGGCGCTTGATCCCCATACAGGCCATCAACTTTGGAGCAGCGCGCAGCCGAGCGCCGGGGGCAGCATCGCGGGCATTCACTGGGAAACGCCCATCGTTGTTGATGGGCGCGTCTATTGCCCTGACGAGGAGGGCCAGATGACGGCCTATAGCCTCTGACAGCAGATCAGGTGTTTGGGACGGCGCTGCAAGTGGCGTCCCCCGATAGCTGGTGGAGCCGACGGCGCTGGTTCCACCAACTATTGGGGGGACGCCACTTGTAGCGCCGCCTTCCAGGCGGCTAACGCTGCGCCAGGGCGAACGTGCGCCCGCCAGGCCACCGGACCAGCAGGCCAGCGTTGAGCCGCCTGGAAGGCGGCGCTACAAGTAACGGGTCTCGCTTGCTAACACCTCATTTTTGGTGGAACCACGGCGCTCCTGGCGTTGACCGGCGCGGCCAGGTGTGCTACACTTGCAGCCACAGCACTGGCGCGCGCGGTGTCGCTGCGCTATCATAGAAGCAGGGTAATGGCCCTGGCCGAACCGATCCTTCGCAAAGAGGGGCGTCTGGCCGTCTGATACCATTTTTCTCTGATACTGTTTTTCAAGGAGCGAGTTGTGCCGACAATCAATTTTGTGCGTGAGGGCAAGAAGGTCCAGGTAGAGGTTGGCGAAAGCCTGCGTTATGCCGCGCTGGACAACGATATTCCGCTCTACAAGAAGTTTATGGGCATGTCGAACTTCATCCAGTGTCACGGCAATGGCCTCTGTGGCACCGATGAGGTGATTGTATCGCCAGCCAATGCCGTGAATCCGCCGACCTGGCAGGAGAAGCTGAACGAGAATATTCCTCCCTTCGGTCCTCTGCGCCAGAAGCATCGGGGTACCCGCCTGGCCTGCCAGGTGCAGGTCATGGGAGACATTGAGGTCATTACGGGCGTGGGCTTCGTGAGTCCGAAACCTGATAAGCTGCTCGATGAGGCGCGCGGGCGCAAGTAGGGGAACAGCGTATACTTACAGCGCCGCTTTCCAGGCGGCGCTGCAAGTAAAACGCTCCTCTTCAATCAGCTTTCCAAACGCTCTGCTTCGGCAATGGCGCTCGTGGCAGTTTCTGCCAGGGCAAGCGGCTCCTCTGTGGCTGGGGCCGTTTCCCGATAGTACCCTTGATATGTTTCTGGCAGTAAAGCGGCAATGCGCTGCATCATCTCCTGGGAGATCAGCGCCAGAGCCTGCTTCTGGCTGACGCCTGCGGGTACGCTGGGGCGATAGGGTTCGCCCACGCGCACCTCAACCGGCCAGCGCCGAAACCAACCCCAGGGCATGCTGCGAACAGCCCAGACCATCTCCAGGCCGCTGATGCCGATGGGCAGGATGGTTGCCCCGCTGCGCTGCGCCAGCAATGCCGCGCCTGCCTGTGCCTTGAGCATGCCGCGTGGCTCATCGGCTTTGGGGTAGGTGCCTTCGGGGAAAAGCAGGACGGCGTGCCCTGCCTCAAGATGCTCCAGCACGCGCCTGATAGCCTCGCGGTCTGATTGTCCCCGCCGCACCGGAATACCGTCGGCTTTGCGCGCCAGCCAGCCAACCACCGGCCAGGAAAACATCTCGGCTTTGGCGAGGATATAGAGGCGTCGGGGGAGTTCTGTGCTGATGGCGAGCGGGTCAAGCAGCCCCAGATGATTCGAGACGATCAACAGCCCGCCCTCGCGGGGAGTGTTGTCCTGGCCGCTGACGCGCCGATTCATGGTGATAAAAACAAGCAGCCTGCTCAGGCGAATCAAAAACTGGTACATGTCTCGCTGCGTTCCTCCCCAAACATCGGGCGCTCTCCCCCTCTATTGTATCATGCGGCTGATAGCGCAGTTCCACCACCTATCGGGGTTGCCACTTGTAGCGCCGCCCCCTTCGGGAAGGGCCGCTTGCCTCGGCTATGCCTCGGCATTCTCGCTCCCGTTGGTCGCTCGCGCGTCCCTCTTGGCGGCGCAACGCTGGCCTGTTGGCGCCGTGGCCTGGAGGGCGAACGCTGGCCCTGGCGCAGCGGTGGCCGCCTGGAAGGCGGCGCTACAAGTGGCGGTGGCCTGGAGGGCGAACGCTCGCCAGGGCGCAGCGTTGGCCGCCTGGAAGGCGGCGCTACAAGTACCATGCCTCGCTTGCCACCACCTCATTTTTGCTAGAACCTGATAGCGCATCTGTCTTGACGCTGAGTACCCTGAGCGGTATAGTGTTGGCGAGGCTTGTTCACAGGGCTTCGTTTGGTAGCCGATCTTCATGGCCGGACAAGGATTGAGAACCTGATGGTTCAGTATTTCAAGGGTCGTAATCTCACGCATCTTGGCTGCGCGCTGGGTGTCTCCGTTGGCCTGATGGCCGGATTGATCGTGGGCGCGCTGGTAAGCAGCTCAGCATCGCTCTCTGTGGCGATCTGGGTGACGCTGGGGACGATGGTGGGGGTGGGCATTGTAGGCTGGATCGTTGGCGCGCTCGTGTCGCCCAAAACGAAGAGCGACGCTTAAGCCAGCGCCAGGAGAAATAATAGCCCGGCAGGTCCGGCAACATCCTCCGTTGCCGGACCTGCCGGGCTATCAGCAGAGAGAGCGCATTATGGTCCCACCAGTTTGCCGGTAACAGACTTATGCCGTTGCAGCAGAAGGAAGCCGCTCACCAGCAGGGCTAGCCCGGTGATCGCCAGTGCCGCCCAGAAGCCCCAGACCACACTGTACGCTGTAACCGTTAGCTGCTGGCCCGCCGCCCGAAAGATTTGCTCATCATAGGTTTGCAGCGATTGCACTTCCAGCAGGAAAAACGCCTCCAACGCCAGCGCCACCAGACAGATGACACAGGCCAGGATGGCCGCCATGCGCCGCCAGAGGAGTCCTCGGCCCAGCATCCAGGCAATCCCAACCAGACACAGCGCCGCCAGCAGGACCAGCCACAGCGAGAGGAAGATGCTGACATGAGGTGTCAGGCAGGAGGTACAAGAGCCGCCTCCAAAATAGGGCGTCTGGAGGCCGTTGGCAGCCGTGTTCCACCCGGAGACGGTCTGCGAGATCACACTCACCTGTTTCTTGGCCGACACCAGATAACCACCGCCAGGGCCAGCAGCAGGGTCGGGCGTGGAGAACCAGGGCAGGAAGAAGACGACGACCAGCGCCAGCCCGGCTAGCAGCATCACCTGCCCCGCCAGCCCCAGATTCCTCCAGAAGAGGAATACGTCGAAGCGGCGACCAAATGCCGAGGCAAAAAGGGCGTAGCCGCTGGCCCCGATGGCGACCAATGTTGCCGCCAGCGCCAGCCAGAAACCTGCTGCCGGGCTGGTGGTAAAGGCAAACACCGCCTGGCGTTTGGAACTGAGCGCCAGGCCATTCAGCAGCGCCGCCAGGCCAGCCTTCGTTTGTGGCAGCGCCTGGGCGGCGCTCATGGCGTAGCCCACCTCAACAGCCAGCAGAAGCAGGCCAAGTACCAGCAGAAAGACGCGTGTTCGGGCGGCGTCCATTTTACTCAGCGCCAGAAGCAGCGGCAGCCCAATCAACAGCAGCCCTCCCAGGAAAATCACCCAGAGCAGCAGAAAAGAGAACCCTTCGTGGATCACCCCGGAAGGCGCGGTAGTCGTCAACACGAATGTGCCGCTGGCAATGGAAAAGCCCGTTGGTGAGGCGGCATAGTGGCTGATGAAGTGCTTATCTTTCGCCACCAGAGCGTTACAGACGGGATCATGGCACAACAGGCCGGAGGTGAACCAGGGCAGGAAGAACGCGCCGCAGATAAGCAGGCCAGTGATGATCCACAACAGGCCAGGGAACCCCAGGGCCTTGCGGAATGAATTGGGGGCAGCGGCTCTTTTTGCGGGAGATGCCTGGGCACTGCCCAGAAGAGTGGCGCCAGGTTGCTGAGGTCGAATACCAGACATGGTGGCCTCCTCGACAATAAAGATGGGAAGCGCGCGGTGCTACACCGCGCGCGATGTTATGCGCGTCTCCTTGATACTGGCTGCGATGAAGCGCCTGCATTCATCTGGGCAGCGCGGCGGAAAGCGGGCGGCTGCCGAAGCTCGGCTCGATACTTCGCAACGGTGCGCCGCGCCACCTGGATGCCCTGCGCGGCGAGCAGTTCGGATAGACGCCGATCACTCAGCGGACGGGAGGATTGCTCAAGCATCTCCTGAAGCGCCGCCTTGATGGGCAAGCTCGCTGTAAAGAACGTGGCAAAGGGAATGACCTCGGCGTTGGGCAGCAAGACGTATTTATCGGCTGTGGCCCGGCTGACCGTTGAGGGGTGAACCCCCAGCGTTGTCGCCAGGTCGGCGCGGGTGAGGGGGAGCAAAGCGCCGACGCCCTGCTCAAGAAAAGCTGCCTGATGCTCGATGAGGCCCCACGTGATCTTGGCAAGCGTCTGCCAGCGTTGCCTCAGACTCGACAGGAAGAACCGGGCGCGCGCCACGGCCTGGCGAAGCTGCGCTTGTTCCTCCGCTGATCCGGTGCGCTGCCCCCGCAGTTCCCGGTACGCCTGGACATAGGCCGGGTCCACCCTGACAGAAAACCGCTGCTCCTCCACGACCTCTACCTCATAGCCCGGCGTCTCTCCCTCAGCGCAGCGGCGAATAATGACATCGGGGATGACTGCCCCGATCTCTTCAGGCGCTTGACCTGCCTGACCTTCCAGATAGCTTTGCGCTGGGAAGGGCGTGAGCTGACGCTGGATAAAGGCGCGAGCCTGCTCTACCTGCTTGCGGGTCAACCCAAGCTGCTGCGCGATCTGCGTGTACTCGCCCCGACCAAGCTCGCTGAGGAAACGTTCGACGATAGCGAAAGCGACGGGCTGCGGCTGACCCTCGGCTTCGAGCGCCCGTAGCTGCAAAAGGAGACATTCACGAACGTTCCGAGCGCCGATCCCTGGCGGGTCAAGGGCTTGCAGGCGTGCCAGCACCTGCTCGACCCGTTCCAGCGAAACATCTAGCAGGTGCGCGGCCTCCGCGACAGTGCTGCGCAGGTAGCCGTGTTCATCCAGATTGCCCACCAGATACTCAATAATGGGGGTATCCTCAGCGGGCAATTCAGCCTGAAGGGTAAGGGTCAGCACATCGGCCAGTGAAACCGGGGTCTGCACGTACATAGGCGCGTCAAAAGCATCATCTGTGTTTCCCGCAGCGGAGTTAGGGCCGGCCCAGGGGGTCATCTCATCACGCGGGGTCACGCCACCCACCTGCGCTGTTGGAGCCTGTCCACGAGACCAGCACTCCGAGCAATAACTCCCTGTGAGCGCCCGCCCACAGGTCAGACAGAGAGGGCGCTCCTCTAGTTCAAGCGCCGGGTTTTCCGCCGCCTCCTGGTGAATAAGCGACGCAAGATCAAGGGAGGAGGCGGCGAGTATCTGGGTCGCCATAACCAACCATTGTGATGGCTGTTGCTCCTGCGCGGAGACAGCCAGTTGTTCCATATGAAGCGGCATCAGGACGCCTCCTTTGGGGAGAGTAATCGTTCCGACTGGCCTGGGACATGCTGCGACTGTTTGGCCCATCCTCGCGCTTATTTGTGGGTGGGCGGTCAGTCATAATATAATTAGTATACCTTGTTATAGCCGTTTTTTCAAGGGGCAGGACACTGCGCGAGGCGTCACCACTGTGGTACACTCGTGGCAGAGGCCCTGCATTATCGTCCACCTCCTTCACCAGCCCTGCGCTCCGGTAGAGCAGCAGAGCGGCGGAAGGGTAGACCAGGAGGAAGACAGTGCCACGCAGTACAGACCCGCAAACACGCCAGGCGACTCATGACCGCTTATTGTACGTGGCGGCGAGCGAGTTTGCTCAGGTTGGCTTTGAGCAGGCGAATATCAACACCATTGCCGAACGAGCCGGCCTGGGGAAAGGGACCATCTATCTCTACTTCAACAGCAAGCAAGAACTTTTTCTCGCAGTGCTGCGCACTATTGCCCAGCGCCAGCTAACTGTTGTTCGCGCGGCGCTGGGAGGCGGCAGCTTTCAGCAGCAGCTAGAGGCGCTGGTTTCTGCCTTTGTTCGCCTGGCAATGGAGGACTCTCATGGCTTTCACGTCTACATGAGCGCCCTCTATGGAGTCAACCGGGCGTTTCAAGCGGAGGCGGTGAAACTGCTGCAAGAGTATGTTGCCTTGTTGGGGAAGGTGCTGGCGCAGCAGCCACCCTATCGCCATTTGGATCAAGCTCGCCTGGAAGCCTGTGCTTTGTGGCTTTTCTCGGCAACTGAGTCCTTCGTTCTTGCCGCGCGAGTGCTTGGCTATAACGAGTACCATCTGGCCGGACTGACGCCAACTATCGCGCATCTCCTGATACACGGGCTTGGGGGAGGAAAGGTGACTGGCGGTTAAAAGCTCGCCCTTTCTTTTCTGAGCATGGTATGCTGAGCACACCTATTTCGACTGAATGAAGACGTTCACAGCGAGGATATTTCCCTGAGAGGAGGGTACTGGTATGGGGCTGTATGTGGACAGCGCGTTTCTGCCCGATGTAGAACGGGTTTGTAGTAAACTGACGCTTGCCGGAGCGACGACCAACCCCAGCATTCTGCTGGCTGCCTCGCAGCGTGGGCAGCAGATGAGCGCCAGGCAGGTACTCCAGGCGCTGCTGAAGGTCTGCCCAGGCGCTATTTTTATGCAGCCAGTTGGCGAGACGGTGAGTGCCATGCAGCGCATGGCAGAGGAGTATATTGAGGTCGCGCCGGAGCGCGTGGTGGCGAAGCTGCCGCTGACTTCCGTTGGGATGCAGGTGGCGCGCGCTTTACGAAGCGCCGGGGCGCGCTTCTCCTTTACCTGCGTTTTCACCGTGACCCAGGCGTATTGCGGCGCGATGGCGGGCGCGCAGTACGTGATCCCCTATTTTGGACGCTTGCGCCGCTCCGGCCAGGACGCCTGCGAGCGCATCGAGGCAATGGCAAAGCTGCTCAATGCTCAGGCGCCCCACACGCGCGTGCTGGCGGCGAGCATCAAGAATCCCACCGATGCCGCCGAGTCTTTACTGGCTGGCGCGCATGATCTGACTGTCACGCCGGAGGTGCTTGACGCCCTGCTGGACGACCCGCTGACCGATGCCGCTGTCGCCCAATTTCAACAAGACTGGGAGAGGTTCAGCCAGCTTCTCGCCAGCCGTTAGAATGCCTCACACCACCGACGGTTGGCCCCACCCCTGCCGCCTGGAAGGACGGCGCTACACCCCCGCCCCTGCTCGTGCGGAGGTTGTGTGAGGCGCTCTTAGGGGAAGCGGAAGCTGAGCAGCATTGGCTGGAAGTAATGGTTATAGGTGGTGCTAAACACGCCCTGACTGGCAAAGTAGAAGATGGCGTAGCCGCGCCCGTTGTGTATAATGGCGAGACATGCCACGCGGATGCTGACGCCATTGGTCAGCGTGATGTCGGCGTCTTCTGTGGTCCAGTCCTGGTTAGCGATACGGATGGTTGGCGAGACCGGCACAAACACCTGGACGTTGGCGACTTCGCCATCGAGAGGAAAGGGATTTGCCAGAATATAATCATCAATCTGGCCGGGACTCATATTCGCGTACCGGGGTGAAGAACCAACCTCAAGCCCGGTATAACGACCTGCCGTGAAGAGATCGCTCTGGTATTCGGGGTCTCTGGTATCCTTGTCGGATTGTTTTTGCCAGCTATCCGTATATTGCAGGCTGAAGCCCAGCGCCTTATTGGCATAGATCGTATAGCCTGGTTTGGGCGCCACCGTGGGCAGGGGGGCTACCGTTGTTTTCGCCGGTTTAGGCAGCAGAGACTCAAGCTGAAAGTAGCGTGTAGCGCCGAAGAGGAGCGCGCTGCCAATGATGGCAAGCGCCAGCAGCAAGGTCAGCACCCCGCTAAAGGTTCTGAAGAAGTGGCGGCGGCCTCTGCGCTGCGGGCTGACTCTGGCGCCAGGCGGTGGGGGCATCTCGAATGGACCAGCCGACGGCCCTGGCGGCGTTATTGTGCCTGACCTGCCGCGCGCCCCGTCGCCAGGCAGCGGACCGGAAGCGGTACGATAACCGCGCTGCTGTCTCCACCCTCTCTCGTCTGGTGCGGATGGCGGGCTGGCAGCGGCTGCTTGAACCCTGGGCGAGAAAGAAGGCGGGGGCGACACGGGGGGCGCGGGCTGCTGCGGAGGGGCCTCTGGCAGTGCTGTCAGGGTGAAGAGCGGCGGCGCTATCTGCCCTTTCGCTGGCCGAGATGGCGGCTGCCGAGATGGCGGCTGGGGGTGATTGGCCTCGTCGTCCTGGCGCGCAGCCCCTGGCTCCACCAGGAAGGATGGATACTCCTCTTGCGCTGGCGCGCTCCCGTTGCTCTGAAAGCTTCTCCCCTCTTCGACTGGCCCGGAAAGTTCGGCCAGCACCGCTGGATCGAAGAGATCGGCGGCGTTTAACATCCCCTGGGGCGTCTCAGGTTCAGGCGCGCGATCTTCTAATGGCCCGGTTGTGAAAATGTCGGCAGCGCCTGTCGCTTGAGGCACAGCGTTCAGCGCGTCTGGATCAAGCAGATCTGCGGCGTTGAAGAATGGCTGCGATTGCGACGGCGATGGGGCTGCTGGCGCAGTACTCCCGGGACTTGCGGTACTCCAGGGTGGAGGAGTTTGCCTGTTTGATCGCTTGTTTAGCCCGGTTGGCGTGCCACAAACCGGGCAGACAGCGGGTCGCCCCCAAAGCTCGGTTGTACAACTGCTGCATTTCATCTTCAGCGCCTCTTGCTTGTGCTGGAATAGCGATAAGGCTTTTGTTCCCTGTCGAGTATATCATAGCTGTCTATTTGTAGAGGACAGATGGCATATATTTTGCGACTCTATTTTTGATGTTAGGCGCGTCGGCCCACGCAGGCGCGGCGTGGTAGATACGGGGTAGCAATTCAACCTTTCTCTCAGGGGAGGGCTGCGTGGAGCAAGTTGAGCAGGACGCTGGAGATCAGCCGTCACGAGAACTTCCAAATACCTGGAGGCCGCCCCCGGAAAGTCAGCGGATGCCTGAATCGGCGCCTCATTCCCCTTTTTTCCCAGCGGACGCCGCAGAGGGAGCGATGGCGCTCCATTTCCAGCAAACACCCCCAATCTCTCCGCCGCCCTCCGGCGGACCGCCCGGCTCAGAAACCTCGGCAGAGCATTTGCTGGGCGCGCTGGATGTCGCGGCCCGCAAGTTCGCGGCTGCCGAGCGCGCAAACATCTTGCCGCTGGCCTTACAAGAGTTTCTCGCTCTGTGCCGCGCCCGGCGCGGCCTCGTCCTCACCCGATCCGAAGGCGCTGCTGCATACACTGTTGCGGTCAGACAGCATCTCTCCCAGGAGATGGCGGAACGAATCCCGCGAGAGCCGCGTTTTTGGGGAGCGCCCTCCCCAGGGGTTCTGTTTGGCCCTGTGGACCAGGGTTCCAGGGACGCATCCGGCGAGCAGCAAGCCTCAGAAACGGTCGCGGCGTTCCTGGCTGATGTCGGGGCGTCGTGGTATGCCTGGTTGCCGCTGGCGCTGCCGAAAGGGGCTGAAACGCTGCTGGTTGCCCTGGGCGACGGCGGCCCGCCCACCCCTGTTGAGCGTGGCCGCGTATCCCTGGCTGGAGTGGTGTTGAGCGATCTGGTGGCTGCCGCGTTGGAGCGTGCCGAACTGCGCCATATGCTGGTGAGCGAAGAACACACTCGTGACGAGTTCATTGGCCTGGCCTCGCATGAACTCCAAAGCCCTCTGACGGTGATTAAGGGCTACTCCCAACTGCTGCTGCGCCAGGCCCGGCGCGGCGATCATACCGGGGCTGTCAATCTGAGCGGCCTGGAAGCGATTAGCCAGCAGGTGAGCCGGATGTCCAACCTGGTAGGCGAACTGCTGGATTTCTCGCGGATTGAGCGCGGTACGCTGGAGGTGGCCCCGCAGCCAATAGATGTGGTTGCGCTGACGCGCCAGGTGGTCGAGCAGCGCCAGCGCGCCCTGCCCGATATGAACTTCTTCCTGACCACCAGGGAGCCAGAATTGATCGCTCTGGCGGATCGTACTCGTCTGGAGCAAGTACTGGGCTATCTCCTCGATAATGCCGCCAGGTTTGGGCAGGAAGAAGGGGTGGTGGAAGTGATTGTCCAGCGAGTGTCGGCAGCCCCGCTCCCATCTCTGCTCTCCACGGCGTCGGCTGAAGTCGCTGAAGCAGCGGCTCAAGACGAAGTGGCGCTGATTTCGGTGCGCGACTATGGGCCTGGCTTGCCTCATGAAGAGAGCGAAAAGCTCTTTACCGCTTTTTATCGCGGCCCGGAACACAGCCTCCAGAGCCAGCTAGCGGGGTTGGGTCTGGGCCTCTATGTCAGCCGCTATCTGGTCGCCCGCCAGAATGGATACCTCTGGGCCGAATTCCCCACCACCGAGCACGCGACGGGGAGCATCTTCTACCTGGGTCTGCCTCTGCCTCGCGCGTCCTGATTCCCTTCTGACACCACATCCTGTTGCATGCTTGCGGCCTCGACTTGTAGCGCCGCCTTCCAGGCGGCTCGGCGGCTGGCCGCCTGGAAGGGACGCGCGAGCGACCAACGGGAGCGAGGACCTCTCGCTCGAAGAGGCATAGCCGAGGCAAGCGACCCTTCCCGAAGGGGGGCGGCGCTACAGGGAAAACGCTCCGCTTCATGCCGATGTGATATGACCGCTGAACGGCTCTATCCAGGCGCGGTTTTTTGTACCTAAGATGAATAAATGTTGGGGGAAATCATGCGTTTTGGGGGATAATACCCTGGAAAGATGAAAAAATATTCAGCAAATTTTGTGATCAATTTCATGGGAAATTCAGCAGATTCAGGTATCATTGTTCCCATAGATGACAACTCAATCGAGATGATCATCTGTGCGGGTGAAGGTGGCGGCTGGCTGGGGAGGCGTTGTTTGGGTGGGTGTGGCTGCGTGGGGCGCTTTGTGGAGGTGGCATTGGGCTTGCAGGGTGAATGGCGGGGGCAAGGCAAAGTGGCGAGCGATGTGAGCGGATGCAGGGTGAATGGTGGGGTGGATGCTTTGGGGTTTGTGGCGTGGGGCGCCGCCTGCCGGGCATAATCGTCAGGATGGGGTGGGTCAGGTGGAAGATGGGGAACGTTGGAGAGACGATGCTGTTGGGGCGACGAGAGCTTCTGCGCCGGTAGGGATAGATGTTTGGGGCCTGGTACATTCGTGTGCCAGGCCCCTCTTTTTGGCAGCGAAACAGCCCTGATAACGTCTGGATGCCAGGAAGGTTGGTGTGCTACAATATCTATACCCAATCCCCGGACGGAAAGGAAGGCACTCCTCTGCATCTTCCGATACTCGTGTTTCTGCTGCTGATCTTTGTGACCTCCCTGATAGCTGGTACCCTGGGCGCGCTGCTTGGCCTGGGCGGCGGCATCATTGTGGTGCCTGCCCTCTCGGTCCTCTTTGGCGTTGATATTCATTTTGCCATTGGCGCTTCGATTGTTTCGGTCATTGCGACCTCCAGCGGCGCGGCAGTTCGCTATCTCCGCGACCATATCAGCAATCTGCGCATTGGCATGTTTCTGGAAGTGGCGACGACGACAGGGGCGATTACCGGCGCGTTTGTGGGCGCGTATCTGGGCGGGCCGGTCCTCTTCTTTGTGTTTGGCATCATTTTGCTCTATTCCTGCGTGGTGATGCTCCAGCGCGGTAAGATGGAACAGATGTCAATGACTGGCGCGCTGGACCCGGAAACCCTGCGTCAGACGCCTGATACGGATATGGGCCTGGGCCGAAGGCTGGCGCGTCGGCTGCATCTCGATGGCGCGTATTATGACGTGGCGCTCAAGCGCAAGATCGCCTATCGGGTGCAGGGGGTGCCGCTGGGTTTTGGCTTGATGTATATCGCCGGGATGGTTTCGGGGTTGTTGGGCGTGGGCGGCGGTGCGCTGAAGGTTCCGGCGATGGATATTGCGATGCGTATCCCCATGAAAGCCTCGACGACGACCAGCAACTTTATGATTGGCGTGACGGCGGCGGCCAGCGCGGGCGTCTATTTTTCGCGCGGCGACATCAATCCGCTCATCGCGGCCCCTGTGGCGCTGGGCGTGCTGCTGGGGGCGCTGACGGGCGCGCAACTGCTCATTCGGGTGCGCGGCTTGCTCATTCGCCGGATTTTTGTGGTGGTGCTGGTATTGACGGCGCTGGAGATGGTTTTACGCGCATTTGGATTAGGTATTTGATTGTATGGCTCACGAGCAACCATCTTCATCTGAAGAACCGAAGACTGAAACAGGCCGCGAGACGGCTCCGGCGCGCGCCTTTCCTACGGAAGAGATTATTAGCTGGATTCTGCGCGTGGGCGTCCTCGTCAGCGCGTTCCTCATCGCGCTTGGAGTGGTTCTGCTGCTGGTGACTGGCGATACGGGCTATGCAGGCTCAGTCAACAATCTGGCCGGGCTGACGCAGTACGGCCCGAACCGGCTCACTGCTTTTCCCACGACCCCTGGCGATGTGCTGGCCGGGGTGGCGCAGTTCAAGCCCTATGCCCTGATCGCGCTGGGGCTGCTCTTGCTGATTGCGACGCCGGTCATTCGCGTGGCGTCCTCAGTAGTGATCTTTGTGCTGGAGCGCGATTACGCCTATGTCCTCATCACCCTGGTCGTGCTGGTCGTGCTGGTGATCAGCTTCCTCCTGGGCAAAGCGGGGTAAAAGCAAGAGCGAGGGAACCCGCGCCTAGTGATGCTGAACGCCTCTTTTTGCCGCGCAGCCTGGAAGGCGACCAACGGTCAACTGCCTTCCAGGCTGCGCGGCAAGTCACAACAGCGATGCGCCAGGACGTGGGGCTACGGTGTTTTGTCGGTAGCAATCGTCGGCTGATCATCTTCGCCGCTGGCCGACCCATCTGTGGACCCGGCGCTGCTGCTTTGCGCGCCTTCGGCGGAGGTAACGGGCATATACATCGAAGCGGCTGGCTCTGGCTCCTGAAGGTTCACTGTGGCGGGGGCTGGCTGTGGCTGGGCCGACTCCTGGAATGCGGCAGCGGGGGCAGCGGCAGCAACCGGCTGTGGCTGCGCGGCTGCCTGGGCCTGCGCGGCTGCTTGCGCCTGCGCGGCTGCCTGGGCCTGCATGCGCCGCTGAAACTCGGCCTGAAGGGCGGCCTCTGCCGCGTGGACGCCTGCGCGGGCAATATCGTCGTCGCGGCCCGGCGCGTTGCCGCCGCTGATGCCAATGGCTCCGACGGTGACGCCATTGGGGCCGCGAATCGGCCAGCCGCCTGGGGCCATAATAAACTTGCCCTGAGTCATGCTCGCCATGCTGGTGGCGAAGCCGGGAATATCGCCAGCCCAGCGGCTAATATCAGAAGTGGACTGATTGAACATGACGGCTGATGTTGCCTTGGCGGTGGAGATTCCTGCGGTGGCCCACGCATAAGGCGCCATCATGCGCTCGAATGCGACGAGATGGCCCGCGCTATCAACCAGCGCAATGCTGACCTGGCAGCCGAATTCACGCGCCCGAGCGCGGCTGGCGTCGAGGGCGCGCCTGGCAATTTCCAGAGTAAGACTCATCGAAACAAACTCCTTTATCGAGCGCAACGGGTGCGCTCTGCCTCCGTTGAATGCTTGATATGCTGCACCGGGAGCGTAGCTGATATGTACGCAGACCTCATAAGCCATGCGAGCTATCAGGTATCAGAATAACACACCTGTCAAGCTATTTGCTGGCGTTCTGGCGGCTCAAACCGCCAGCGAAAGCAGGGCATAAAAGTTGCTTTGTCCCCTGCCAGAAAACGTTGCCCGGCGGAAGCGAGGGCGCATAGAACGACCTTTCCATCCGGGCCAGGGTAAGGAACGAGTGATCGAGTGTTCAAGCATCTTGCATCGTTGACGTGGACGTTTCCGGCGGATGGGCAAGAGATTGCCGCGCTGGCGGTATACGCGGAGCCGGTGGAAACACCGGATGGGCTGGTTTATCGGCCATTCGGGGCAGCAGACAGCGGGCCGGAGGGTGTTGCCTGCGTGGATGACGTGGCGCGTGCCGTGGTCCTGGGCCTGCGCGCCTGGGAACAGGAGCGCGATGCCCAGGGGCGCGATCTGGCGCGGCGCTGGCTCACCTTCCTGCCCTATATGCAGGGAGCAGATGGCCGCTTCACGAACTTTATTCTGAACAGAGCGGGCGAGCGCAATATGACCGGCCAGACTTCCTATCCAGGCGGCATCTGGTGGACAAGCCGGGCGTTGTGGGCGCTGGGCGCGGCCTATCGGGTGCTGGGCGATGAGGCCGCGCTGCAACATTGGCTGCTCTGCCCGCTGCCAGCGCGCGCTGAGACGGCCAGCTATGCCAAAGCAACAGGCGTGCTGGCGCTGGCTGCGCTGGAAGTGCTGCGAGCTGACCCTCCTCCGCACTTGCGCGAACGCTTCAAGCAGCTACTGGAAGACTGGGCTGCCGATCTCTTCGGCTGCATGGATGGCTACCTGCGCGATGCGCCAGGACAGGAACAGGTGGGACTCTGGGGCTATCATCAGTTCCCCGCATTGGCCGAAGCAGGCGCCTGGATGGAGCGCCCGGAGTATCTGGAGGCTTGCGCCCGGACGGTGGAGCGGCTGGTTGAGCCAACGCTGGCGGCAGGTTTTCTCTATGCGTTTCCTGGGGTAAAAGAGAATCAATGCGCCTATTGCCTCTCGCCCATGATGCAGGGGCTGGCTGATCTCTATCGAGCGACGGGCGCGGCGCGCTATCGCACCCTGGCGCTGCGCACGTTTGGCTGGTTTACCGGGGATAATGACGCCAGTACAGTGATGTACGACGCGCAGACGGGGCGCTGCCTGGATGGCATCACCAACGACCAGGCATCGCGCAACTGCGGAGCGGAATCGGCTATCGAGGCCGGACTGGCCGAACTGGAGCGGCTGCGTCTGGAGCGAGAAAAGAATTAAAGCGCCTGGCTATTGCTGGCCTACCAGTTCGGCGATGGTCTGGAGCAAGACATCGTGCGGGCAGGGCTTGACCAGATAGGCGCTGGCGCCCAGGTCCATAGCGTGCTGGCGGTGCTTGTCGGCGGCGCGCGAGGTCAGCATCGCTACCGGAATGCCGCTGAAACGCTGCTGGCCGCGCAGGATGCTGAGCAGGCCATAGCCATCAAGCTGCGGCATTTCAATATCCAGCAGCACCAGTTGGGGGCGGTCCTGCATAATGAATTGCAGCGCCTCTATGCCGTCTTTGGCCGACCTGACCTGATACCCCGCGCGCGCCAGTTGTAATTCCAGGGTGCGGCGCATGAAAAGCGAATCATCCACCACCAGCACTTTCGGCCCGCTGGCGGCGCCAGCCGCTGGCGCTGGCTCATCGCGCAGCGCCTCGAAGCGATCACTGGGCAGGCCGCTGAGTACACGATGAGCCAGCTCCGGCAGATCAAGCAGCAGCAGCAGTTCACCCACGGGATTCAAGATGACGCCGCGCACTCCCCGGCGGCGCAGGTGCGGCGGCAGGCGCTTGATGACCACCTCGCGCTCGGCCAGCACTTCATCAACGTAGACGCCCACCTCTCGCTGCCTCAGCAGCACGATCAAGGCCACCTGGCGAGGGGGTATCTTTGGTTCTTCTTCGCTCTCCCCGGCTAACTGTGGTGGGACGCCAAGGACTTCGCTCAGGCTGAAGAAAGCCGTCATTTCAGATGGCGTCTGGCTTTCCGGCTGCCAGATGCGCGCAACGCTGCTCAGCGGCACGGCATAGACTTGCTGACCCGCGCGCACAAAGAGCGCGGGCAAGATGCCCAGCGAGATGGGCAGGCGGATATGGAAGCTCGTACCCTCGCCTGGTGTGCTGTGAATGTGCATCTCGCCTTTCAGGTTCTCGACAGCGGTACGCACCATATCCATCCCCACGCCGCGCCCGGCAATGGTGGTGACTTCCGGGCTGGTGCTAATGTCGGGCAGAAGCATCAGATTGAGGGCTTGCTCCGAGTCCAACTGCTCTGCTTCCTCTGGCGCGAGTTTGCCAACCGCAATGGCGGCGTTGATGAGCCGGTGGGAGTTGATGCCGCAGCCGTCATCGCCGATCTCAATGCTGATCTCGTTGCCGGTATAGTAGGCATGCAGCGTGATCGTCCCAACATCGGGCTTGCCCAATTCGCGCCGCTCTTCCACCGATTCGATGCCATGCACCGCGCAGTTGCGCACGAGCTGCGCCAGCGGGCCGGTGATGGCTTCGATGATGTCGCGGTCAATCTCGGTGGTCGCGCCGGTAGACATGAAATTGATCTGCTTGTTTTGCTCCTGGGCAATCTGGCGCACCGTTAACTGGAGCCTGGGAAAAATCCGCCCGATGGGGACCAGCCGCAGATGAGTGATGTCGCGCTGAATGGAGCCGGTGAGTCTATCCTGCGCTTCGGCCAGACCATTCATCTCACGCAAAAGACCTTGCAAGCCGTCGCTCAGGGTGGCAATGTCATTAACGCCTTCGCGCAGCGCCCGCAGCAGATGGCTATGCTCGCTGTCGAAGTTTTCCAGGTCCAATTCCCTGCGCCGGGCCGCTTCCTCGCCATGTGCGGGGAACGACATGCCCAGCGGGCGCGACGGCGTGCCGCGCGCGGCGAGGCGGGTCATCTCCGCCCGCGCTTCTACTTCGCCTGGAGCGTATGGCTCCTGGGTCTGCTGGGAAAGCTGGAAAACAGGCCCTGAAGCCAGAGGGGCGCTGAGCATCGGCGCTTCTTCGTCAAGCTGGTTGACCAGTTGAGTCATCTTCTGGACGACGCGATGCACCTCAGCCAGCGATTCGTTAATTTCGGCGCGTGCCTGTTCCGTTCCTGCGCGGTTGCTTGCCAACTCGCCGACCATGCCCATAAGCTGATCCAGGCGGCTGACCTCGACGCGCAATGAGTGTTCGCGGCCCATCACGTCGCCAACACGGGCGCGCTGAGTACCCAGCGAGGGATGGCTTTGATCGGGGGCAAAGACATCAACCGAAACGCTCTGCTGGTGCGCGGCAGCGGCCAGGCGGCGCGAATCCGGCAGCGTCGCCGAGGGATCATCCAGATTCTCTGGCCCGCTGGCGGCCAGCAGCGCCTCATATTGGGCGCGCAGGCGTTCCAGCCCCTCGGCGTTTTCCCTTTCCAGCGTGGGCTGCTTGCTCAGGGCAAGCTCCAACTCGATGATCCCGCGCATCAGGGCGTCCACGACGGCGGGGGCATATTCCAGCCGACGGCTCCTGAGCAGGTCGAGGATGTCTTCCAGGCAATGGGAAAGGCCAGCGACCACCTGAAGATCGAGCGTGGCCGCCGCGCCCTTGATCTTGTGGGCCACGTGGCGCATTTCCAGAACGGCTGCTGGTCGCTCTTCAGGCGTCTCCAGCCGCGCGAGCGCGCCCTGAAGGACGTAGAGATCGTCCAGGGTTTCCGCGCGGAAAAGTTCCAACATTTCCGGCGGGATCACTTCGCCAGCCGCTGGCGCTGCCTCTGGCGTGTTGGCGGCCTCTGGCCCCTGCGCCGCTGGCTGCTGCGCCAGGGGTCGGGTAACTCCTGCGGCTGGCCGAGGCGCTGGGTCGCCCCTTTCTCCTCGCCCTTCGGTATCGGAGCCAGCGGGAAGCTCCGCCCTGGCAGCATCAGCAAGGTCGCTCTCGCTGAAGGCGCGCAGGATGGCAAGGTCTTCGTCGCTCAGTGGCTCAGCAGGGGGCAGCGCGCCCTCTTCTGGAGGCGCAAGCCAGGAGCCAAGTCTCCAGAGCCGTTCTTCCAGGGAACGCAGCGGTTCATCATCCTCCGGGGCGGGCAGTTGAAATTGCCCGCTGGCCTCCATCGCCTCCAGACGATGGCCGAGATAGGCGATGGTAAAGTCGAGCAGATCGATCAGGGCGCTGTTGATGCTGGCGCTCTGCGCGGTGGCTGGACTGGCCCCGATGCTGAGCAAACAGCTTTCCAGACCCTCGGCCAGTCCGGTGAAATCGGCAATCTCCAGCGAACTGCTCAGTCCGGCGATAGTGTGGAAGAGCCGTGTGAGTCCCGCCGCCGCCGAACGAATGTCCTCGCCAGCAGCCTGTGGGTCGCGCAGTGGCTGCGTAAGGTCGCCGACCATCGCGCAGTAACTGCGGATTTCCTTGATAAAGGTAGGAAGATATTTGTCACTCATCGGCTGCTTCCTCACTAATCAATTGCTGGAGGAGGCTTGCCAGCAGGCGAGGGAGGTCCAGCAGCAGCACCGTCCGGTCGTCTTCCGAAGGGAACCAGGCGGCTTGAAGATGGGCGACGGCAAAGGTGGGCAGCGCGCGTATTTCAGCGCCAGGCGGCTTCTCAAATTGGTGGTCTTCAATGAAGGCGACTTCGCCCAATTCTTCCACCAGCAGCGCCAGCGATGCGCCAGCGTTTTCAGCGATGATCACCGGAGCGCCAGCCATCGCGTGTCGCCCCGCATTGGCGGCGGTGATGGGGTCGAACAACAAATCGCTCAGGTTCACCAGGCCAATCGGCTCGCCACGCAGGTTGATGAGGCCATAGAGCCAGAGAGGGCTGAAAGGCAGGGGAGTGATGGCTGAGACTTTGGGCAAGACTTCGCGCAGATGTGACACAGGCACGCCCCAGCGCACGTTATTCAGCTTGAAGGTAAGGAAAGGTGTGCCGCTGGGCGGCTCCGCCATCTTCTGCTCATAGAGCATGGCTGCGGCGCGCTGTTCTTCCTCGCTCAAAAACAGATCGGTGTCAGGCGGCCAGAAGACGCCGGGCGACCATCGTGCCTTGTTCTCTGCGCTGCTCATCACTCGTGGCGGCCCGCGCGCGGACCTGTCCTCCTTCTGGCTGGCTGCGCCCCGGCGCTAGAACTGCCCGCCTGTCGCGCCCACCAGGCGATTGATTTCTGCCAGCAGGAGAGCAGGATTCAGGGGCTTTTTAAGATAGCCATTTGCTCCCAGGCGGCGACCATAGAACTCCTCCGGGGCGCTGCTGCGCTGGGTAAGCATGACGATGGGGATATGTTGGGTCTGTGGGTCTTTGCGCAACGCGCGGCAGACTTCGTATCCGTTGACTCGCGGCAGAATCAGGTCAAGCACCACCAGATCAATAGCGACGCTGCGTATTTTTTCGCGTACCTCGTCACCATCGCCCGCCAGCACCACACTGTATCCGGCTTCGTGTAGGCAATCAGCGATCATCGCCTGTTCGGTGGGGGAATCCTCAACCACCAGCACGGTCCTACGCCCGTTTGGGGCAAACGTCATAGCAGGTTCATCCTCCGGCCTATTGGGTAAAACTGGACACACAGCGAGACGCCAGGCGCAAACAGAAGCGGAACGGTTCTCCCTGATGAAGCCCTCGTCGGCTCGTTCCTAATAATCGGCTCGTTCCTAATAATAAGAATAGCTGCCGGCAGGCTGAGTTTGCATAGATATATCCGGGGGGCCAAGATGCGAACGGACGCACGCGATCACTTCAGCCGTTTTGAATGGTTTGGTAATATATTCTTTTGCGCCCGCCCAACGGCCACGCAGTTTGTCAAAAACACCATCGCGCCCGGAAAGCATGATGATCACCGTATTCCCCAGGCGATTCTTTTGCTTGAAGGCGCGCGCGATTTCATAGCCGTCCATTTTGGGCAGGCCCACATCGAGCAAGATCAGGTCAGGTACGGGAACCTCACCTTTCGAGAGCGCGCTCATCGCTTGTAAACCATCTGGAAACGAGACAACCTGGAAACCCTCGCGTCGCAGGCTGCTCTCCATGATTTTGCGCACTGTCAATGAGTCATCAATCACCATGACAAAGTTTCCCATGCGCTGCGATCCTCCTTTTTGTATGCTGTCCTGATCGGCGCACCTGGCGAGGCCATAGAGCGCCGATGCAATGTTCCTCCCTACTGTGGAGGGGGTTCTCCCTGGAAACCAAGAAAGAGGGCGTCCCAGGCTTCCTGATTTTGCATGCGTTCCAGCGGTGAGACGATGCGTCCATTGATTGCCTGGAACGTGGCGCGTAACGCCCGCTGTAAAGCATCGGATGCCATATCATGAAACTCGCCTGCCGTCTGGTCTACATTCCGTCGGTCCAGATAGCCTCGGCAGTAGTGGGTAAAGTCGTCAATATCAATCTGGTTATCTTGTATCTTCAGGGTGTAGCCAGGGATGCGGTCGAGACCATCGCGTTCGAGCAGCGAGACGAGGGTATCAGGTGAGAGGCTGATGCCGTTCTGTTCATAGGTTTCTGCCAGATTGCTCATCGTCCAATTAATAAAGTTCGCCAGCGCGACGAGTTGCTCTACGGGCTGGCGACGGTGTAACCATTCTTGCTCAATCTTGCTCAGCAAGCTGAAGAGGTCGAAGCTCTCCATGCTGAGCCGCTGGGCCGGAATAGGCAGTCCTGGTCTGCTGTTGGATTCCACCGACGCCAGCAGGGACCGCTCGACCAGCGGCGCAAGCAATCGCGCCACCTCAAGTTCTGGCTGATGGATGGCGGAGGCGATACGCCGGACGGTGCGATAAGCGTTGACATGGGAGATGGCGCGCCAGGTATTGAGGTCGAAGCTCAGCAGCATGCCCTGCGGAATCTTGAGCGCCATTTCCAGGCGGGTGCGCATGCCATCGGGCAGAGTATGTTGGAGTTCGTCCCATTCCTGTGTGTAGCGCAGCACCTCCATCACCACCCGTGTGACCTCGATGCGCAGGGGCATATCTTCGGTGGGCAGATGCGCGCCAGGCAGAAACTCATAGGCCCCCTCCTGCCATTGAGCCATTTCGCGCACCGTCCACAGGAGCTGCGTTTTCAGGGCGTCTTGCAGTTGCTCCGGGGTGATGATCTCGTAATCAATCAGCAGTTCTCCAATGCGTTTACCAAGGGGGTCTTGTGTCTGGAGGTCGTAGGCCCCGTCTAGCTGCTCGGCGGTTGCCATGCCGAGTTGCTGGAGAACCAGGCCCAGGGTGAGGGCCTCGGTGTTGAGTTCGGTGCAGGAGCCAAGAAAGCCGTCGTAGAAATAGATGATGCCGGTGCGCCCATCAGGCCGGTGCAGGTGCAATGCGCCGGTCATGTTACCCAGCCCCATCATCTGGAGGATTTCTGCTAAATTAAATTCATCAAGCGACCCTCGGAGGGGTCTGGCTTCCGTTACCATACTACCTCAAAGTGGGAGGACGGAAAACATGAACGCCTTGCAAAAAGACAATCAACTAAGGTATACACTATAATCGTTCAACAATCAAGGGAGGTTCTGCTAAAAAAGGCTTGGGAATATGGTGAACGCGGGCATTATAGCGTAGTGGTTCATCAAAAGACAAGAGGGAAAAGACGATTGACGCCTTGAGCAGCAACCGCTTCTGCCAGTTCATGCATCGTGCGCTGAAGCACAGGATGCCGCATCTGTGGGGCAATTTCGGCCAGGGGCGTCAAGACAAAGGCGCGCTCGGCCATGCGCGGGTGCGGAATGATCAGATCGGCTGTGTTGATAATCTGATCGCCATACAACACGATGTCGAGATCGATCTCGCGTGGGCCATAGCGATAGCTGGGCGTTCTTCCCAGGCGCTGCTCCAGGGCTTTGAGGAAGCGGAGCAGATCGTGCGGCGAAAGCTGCGTGCGTCCGGCGCAGACAAGGTTATGGTAGAGCGGCTGCTCCACGACCAACTGCGGAGCGGTCTCATAGACGCTGGATACCCGCTCGACCTGATAGGCTGGCGCGAGCTGCGCCAGCGCGGCGCGCAGAAAGGCGTCACGGTCGCCTAGATTGCTGCCCAGGCCCAGGATAACCAGGGGCAGCGTTTGCTGCTGATCGGATGAACTGGAAGTCATACGCCCTCTCGGGAGAAATATAGGACACCGCCCATGCGTACTCCCTGTAAACATTATGGCACACGCGGGCTGCGTCTTCTATCAAATCCTGTTGCATGCTTGCGGCTTCGACTTGTAGCGCCGCCTCCCTTCGGGAAGGACCGCTTGCCTCGGCTGGGCCTCGGCACTCTCGCTCCCGTTGGTCGCTCGCGCGTCCCTCCAGGCGGCCAGCGTTTAGCCGCCTGGAAGGCGGCGCTACAGGTAAAACGCTCCGCTTCATGCGGATTTGGTACTATACGCTCTAGAGCTATTCGCGGGGCAAGAAAAAATGAGCCGGTGCAGCATGGAGGGCGTGTTGCTTTTGTGCGTAGTATAGTATGGGGGCAGGTGTGTGCTGGCAACCCCTATTTACCTGCTGTTCACCTTGCCCCCTGCCATGTTTACCTGCGCGTGCTAGACTCTCTGGTGTGGGGGCTGTGGTGAGATAGCTCCTTTGGGTGGGGGAAATGCAGCAGCCTGTACTCAGAAATCAGGTAATCACCTGATGGCAGAAGCAGAAACTGGCGGGTACCATGTGGTACGATACTGAGAGACGGATGTGTTCCCCTTTCCCATCCTGTTGAAATCTTCACCTGGGATAGAATAGGCAAGCATGTTAGGCGTTATTGGTCTGGATCATCATGGAGCGCCGACAGCAGTACGCGAGCGGCTCGCTTTTTCGGGCGCGGCGCTCGTTGAGGCGCTGGCGACCTTGCGCCGCTCGGAGGCGCTGGCGGAAGCCGTCATTCTCTGTACCTGTAATCGCACCGAAGTCTACGCGGCAGGACCATCCTGGGCAGCCGTCCGCGCAGTAGTGGAAGCGTTTCTGAGCGCGCGGTATCTGGCCGACGTGTCTGCACAGTCTTCCACGCGAGCGGATGGGAAGGCTGCTGCGCAGGATAAGGACGCGCTCAGCCAGTATCTCTACGCGAGCGAGGGCCTGGAGGCGGCGCGGCATTTATTTCACGTCGCTGGCGGGCTGCGTTCCATGCAGGTTGGCGAATCGCAGGTGCTGGGACAGGTGAAAAGCGCCTTTGTGGCGGCCTCGCGGGCCGGGGCAGTTGGCGAAGAACTGCACGCGCTCTTTACGGCGGCGCTCAAGCTGGGCAAGCGCGTGCGCACCGAGACAGGCATCTCGCGCGC
This sequence comes from Ktedonobacterales bacterium, assembly GCA_036557285.1. NCBI lineage: Bacteria > Bacillati > Chloroflexota > Ktedonobacteria > Ktedonobacterales > Ktedonobacterales bacterium. Next base: position 2,922 of record DATBHW010000054.1, on the reverse strand, counting down.
GGATATATCGCTCAGCGGGGCAGCAGTGGCCCTGGCGCGCGATGCGTTGGGGGGCCTGGCGGGGCGTTCGGCGCTGTTGATTGGCGCGGGGCGCACGAATCAAATCTGCGCGCGCCTGCTGCGCGCCGAAGGCGTGGGGCGGCTGATCCTGGCAAATCGCGCGCCCGAAACTGCCCAGGACTTTGCCCGCACCGTCAGCGCCGAGACGGTGGCGATCAGCCAGGTGGCTGAGATGATTCCAGCGGTCCAGTTGATCATCAGCGCGACAGCAGCGCCCCATCTCATTCTTTCGGCGGCGACGGTGGCCGAAGGCTGCGCAAGTCGGCGCACGCCGCTGGTCATTCTGGACCTGGCGGTGCCGCGCGATGTGGAAGAGGCGGCGGGATTACTCCCCTCGGTTTGCCTGTATAATATTGACGCGCTGCGCGGCTATGGCGAAAGCGAGGGCCACGCGGCAGACCTGAAGCGGATTGCCGAACTGGTCGAAGAATCAGTGAGTGAACTCAATCGCTGGCAGCAGGTGCGCAAGGTTGCGCCCGCGATTGCCGCGCTGCGGCAGCATGTGGATGCCTCGCAGCAGGCCGAACTGGCGCGGGCGATGGCGCAGCTTGGACATCTGGACGAACGTGACCGCGAAGCTGTGCGCCAGTTTGGGCAGCGCATGGTGGATAAGATGTTTCATCATCTGGTGAGCCGGGTGCGCGAGGTGGCGGAAAAAGAGCCGCCCGATGCGGTACTTGATCTGCTGATGCAGTTGTTTGCGGTCTCCAACCCATCGGCTGATGGGCCAGGCCCCTCTGCCGAGAGCGAAGCTCCCGTCGCGCCGCCGACCAGGCACGCACCAGGAGCATAGCTGACTACTGCTGGCGGACCAGCCTCTGTCGTTCTGGAGGGGACGTTGATGCGGTTTCATCGAAGGCTGACGGCGCTGGCTCCCAAACTGCTGAAAGTGGCGCTCTTTGGCGTTCCGCTGGCGACCCTGGCCGTTTTCTTCGCCTGGGAAGTACCGCGCATCAGCACGATTACCTATCGGCAGACGGATGCGCTGCCGATTTTTCTTGGCCTGCGCGCCCTGCTCGCGGGGAATGACCCCTACGCCCTCTCAGTGGGCGCGGACGCCTATCGCCTGGCGCTGGGAACCAGCGGCCCGGTCTCCCTCGACCACGCCGCGCAGTTTGGCTTCCATTATCCCCTGCCGCCTACGCTCCTCTATCTCCCGATGAGCCTCTTCTCCTCGTTGGAGGCGGCGGCCTTTATGGCCCGCGCGCTGACGGTGGGGGCTTACCTGGCGGCGCTGCTCTGCCTGGCGCGGCGCTATGCGTCCGACGCCCGCCCGCCGACGATGGCCTGGCTGATGCTTTGGGGGATGGCCTGGTGGCCGTTTCTGGCGGTCATCCTGCCCATTATCCAGCCAACGGGCATTGTGGTTGCGGCTCTGGCTTTTTGCCTGCTGGCAGTGGGAACGCGCCGCTGGTTCTGGGCTGGCTGTGCCCTCTTCTTTGCGCTGCTCAAGCCGCAAGATGCTCTGCCCGTGCTGGCTCCGCTGGCGATCTGGGGTCTGCCGCGCGCTGAAGCCCGCTGGCGTCTGCTGGCTGGCTTCGGCGCGATTGCCGTCTTACCTGTCGCGCTCTCGTTTCTCTGGCGGCCTGATTGGCTTGTGAACTGGGCCAGCGCGCTCATCGCGCTTCCCGCGCATATCCCCGCCTATTATCTCAACCCGCTGGCCTCGCTGGCGCAGGCGCTTGGTATAGCAGGCATCTTGATCTGGGCGCTGGCGGGCGCGCTGCTCAGCGCCTGGCTGGCGCTGATGATCTGGGGGGCGCGCCAGGCCTGCCAGCCAGAAGCATCAATCGCCGCCAGGCGCTGGATACTGCTCAGCCGCGCGCGTGACCCGCAGTGGGGCATCGCGGTGGGCTGCGCTCTGGCGCTGGCGCTGCTGCCACGCACAGGCGGCTACGAAATCGCTATCGGGCTGATCCCCTGGTTCTATGCCTGGCAGTGGGCAGGCGAAGCCGCGCCGCCCAGGAAGCGTCGGCTGGCGCGAGGCTTCCTGGCGGCGCTCTGGCTGGCATGTGGCGCGCTGGCCTATAGCGATCACGGCTATGGCAGCGGCGTGGCCTTTGGGGTTGGATTGCTAGTGGCGCTTGGCGCTCTGCTAGCGATTGCTCCTGGATTCAAGGCTGAGCGCGCTACGCCCGATGCAGCCGCTCATTTGATTTCTGCGCCGCGCACCCAATCGTAGCCAATAGCCGGGTCGTCGTGGGGGATGCGGCCCTCTTCGGCGAGATCGTAGGTCCGCGAGGTCACGTAGAAAAGATGCGCCGTACCCCCAATGGCCTTACACCCATGCGCGACGCCCGCCGGAATCTTGAGAATGACGGGCGCATAGTCCTCGCCCAGCAAGAGTGTTTTGGTCACGCCGCGCGTGGGGCTGCCCTCGCGCAAATCGTGGAGCGCCACCTTCAGCGTGCCTATAGGGACATACCACCAGTCAATCTGAGTTGTATGGATATGCCAGGCTTTGGCAACCCCTGGGAACATCTTGGAATGGCTGAGCTGCGCGAAGCCTTCAGCAAAGAATGGGTCGGTGGCGCGAATCAACTCCAGAAAGAAGCCGCGCTCGTCGGGATGTCGGATCAGATGCTTGAGGACAGCGCCCGCGATCCCTATCTCTTCCTCATCAGGCGCGCCAGCGTTCGCATCAGGAGGCATAATCTGGCCTCGCTTTCTGCTGTCTAAAGTCTACGTTCGTATTATACGCACAGGACCAGAGGGTCCTTATCTAAGTAGATAGCCATTGAAATTTAGAGGACTTCAGACCACAGCGGCGCAACCGCTCGTCATTGGTGAGGCCGTCGAGCCAAGCTACAGCTCGCTCGGCTTCTTCCTCCAACGAGGCATACGCCCGATTGGCCGCGATGA
>DATBHW010000053.1 GCA_036557285.1 Ktedonobacterales bacterium | reverse complement strand
GGGACGCGCGAGCGACCAACGGGAGCGAGGACCTCTCGCTCGACGAGGCATAGCCGAGGCAAGCGGCCCTTCCCGAAGGGAGGCGGCGCTACAAGTCAAGTAACACGCCTCGCTTGCCAACACCGCAGATTTGGTAGAACCCCATCTGCGGCATGACTTGACATCCAGCGAATAGCTGAGTACGCTTAGGTTGTTTAATGATCAATCCGCCTCGTATCGCGCGGGAAAAGAAAGACCGTCACAGGGCGAGCAGCGCCGCATTCGCCCGCTGCGAAGGGGGGAGAATATGAACGAACTTATCGTAATTTTTGCCGTCAGCGTGATTATTATCGGCTTTCTCATCCTGGTCGGCGCTGCCCTCTGGCTGGCAGCAGAGCGCCGCCGAACCCTATCGGCGCTGCCGAGGCAGCCACAGTGGCAAATCGGCAGCCAGCCGCCAGCGCAGCATGCTCCCTGGGCCGCCCAGAGGCCGCCTGTCCAGGAGCAGCCGCCAGCACAGCAGCCCGCAGCGCCGCCAACCCCGGCGGCAGCGCCAGCAGAAGTCATAGACAACGCCAGCAGCGCGCCCCCGACTGGACCACGCCCGCACAAAGAGGCGCACGCCTCCGGCGAGTACCCATCGGCGGCGCTCTACGACCAGACCCTGCTGCCGGAGCCACCAAAGCGGCGCACACGCCCCGAATCGAAATAAGCAGCGCCCTTACTCGCCGATGATCAGCGTGCGCCCGGTCATCTCTTTGGGCTGGGGAACCTGCAAGAGGTGCAGCATCGTTGGCGCGACATCGGCCAGAATGCCATCGCCGCGCAGGCGGGCATCGGGCATCTGTGGCACAGCGAAATACAGCGGTACCGGATTGGTCGTATGCGACGTGTGCGGCTTACCCGTATCATACTCAATCAACTGCTCGGCGTTACCATGATCGGCGGTAATCAGCGCCGCGCCGCCTTTCGCCAGCGCCGCATCCACCACGCGCCCCACGCCCGCATCCACCGTCTCCACCGCCTTAATAGCCGCAGCCAGCACAGCGGTATGCCCCACCATATCCGCATTTGCGTAGTTCATAATCACCACGTCATACTCGCCGCTGTTAATGCGCCGCACCGCCTCGTCGGTCACTTCCGGCGCGCTCATCTCCGGCTTCAGATCATAAGTTGCCACTTTGGGCGATGGCACCAGCAGCCGGTCTTCGCCAGGAAACGGCGCTTCGCGTCCACCGTTAAAGAAGAACGTGACATGCGCGTACTTCTCCGTCTCAGCGGTATGAAACTGACGCATCCCCCGATCCGAGAGCAACTTTGCCAGCGGCAGATCAACGTTATCTGCCGGAAAAGCCACGTCCACCGGCAGCCCCGACTCATACTCCGTCATCGTCACAAAGACCAGGCCATCCAGTTTTGGCCCGCGCGCAAACTTCCCCTCAGCCTGCGGCGGCAGCGTATCCAGCACAAAAGCTTTCGTCAACTCGCGCCCACGATCAGAGCGGAAGTTAAAATAGATCACGCTGTCGCCCGCCTTGACCGTCGCCACCGGGCGGCCATCCTGCATCAGCACAACGGGTACAATAAACTCGTCGGTCACTTTCTCATCATACGACTGTTGAATCGCCGCCACTGGATCGCTGGCCTGGCGGCCTTCGCCGCGCGTCATGGCGAAATAGGTTTTGGCGATCCGATCCCAGCGGTTATCGCGGTCCATCGCATAATAGCGCCCGGAGATCGTAGCCACCCGCGCCGGATGCGCGCTATCAATCTCTTCTGTCTGCGCCACCAGTTCCTTCATATACTCCAGCCCACCAAAGGGCGAGGTATCGCGGCCATCAGTGAAAGCATGGATGTAAACGCGCTCCACCTCATGCCGCGCCGCCAGTTGCAAACAGGCATAGAGATGGCTCTGGTGCGCGTGGACCCCGCCAGGGCCGATCAACCCGCACAAATGCAGCGCGCTATGGTTTTGCCTGACATGGTGAACCGCCTTGAGCAGCGCCTCGTTCTCAAAAAAAGTTCTATCGTGAATCGCCGAGGAGACTCGCGTAAACTCCTGAAGCACGCGCTTGCCCGCGCCAATATTCAGATGGCCCACTTCCGAATTGCCCATCTGCCCTTCCGGCAGACCCACCGCCGGGCCGCTGGTGGCAAGCTGTGTGTGGGGAAACGCGCGCGCAATCCGATCAATATGCGGAGTCTGCGCCAGCGCAATCGCGTTAGCCTCAGAACGGGGATTGATGCCCCAGCCATCCATCACAATCAGTACTAGTGGGCGGGGAACTGCTCCTGGCATAAGGTCTATAACTCCTTTCCCTTTATAGGAGAGCATTTCCAAACCAGTCCTCATGCTCCTTGATTTGGAAATGCTCTCAAACAAACGCTGCATTAGAGATCGAGTGCCGCTACATGGTGTGTCCCTAGCGTGAAAGAGACCTCGCCGCCGTGGTGGAGATCATGTTTGATGCTGCTCCAGATGATCCCTTGACGCGTGAAGCTATACGTTTGCTCGTCCTGCACCTCCGTGAACACGTCGTCCAGGTTGGCAGGGGTCCAGCGAACGAGCGCCGTCTGAATCATCTGCCAGGTGGCTTCAAGCCCACTTACTAACTCGGCGGCACTTCTTGGGGGTGCGCCTGGTACGTCCCATTGTTCCAATGGAGCCAGCTCAGCACCCCCCTCGCCCATGACCAGGTGAAAATTGCTGACCCGGCCACTAATGATATGGGCCACATTTTCACCGATAGAGCGCAGATGTGGAGCGACTCGCAGGGCGAGTTGTTCGGACGAGAGTGGGGCAATCGCCTTGATCAAGAGCGCCTGATAGGCATCCCACCCTGTGTAGAAAGGCAGAAGGTCTGTTTGTTGTTCGGCCATTGGAGTGATCCTTTCCTACGTGCGTAACGACACATACGCTCCTTAAGAGCCTCTCACGAAAAGCGGTCACATCTGGTCCGCATTGTGCGCTGGTATAAGTCTCCCTTGAAAGGCACTTCCTCACTTGAGCGAGTTTGGAAATGCCCTCTTTATAGGTATATCTGTGTGCTCAACCGATTCCCCACCTCATCGGCGCATCATCCGCCATCACCAGCAGCCGGTGAGTATGCCGGATGGGGAGTCCCTGAAAGAGGCCCCTTCGGGTAAGGCTGCTTGCCTCGGCTGGGCCTCGGCACTCTCGCCTACGGCTCGCGCAGCCTTACTTGATGGCCCAGGGCCACCAGGCGCGGCTGTAACCCCCAGCCAGGGCGGGGGCAACGGCCATATCACCAGCCCGGCCTATTATATCGCACTTCTTCCCAGGATTCTTGAGCATCTCGCCAGAAGCGGCGGTCGGTACAGAAAAGCCAGCTATGGAATAGTTCTTGCAGGCAAACAATGGCTGTCCTTCTCCCCTCGCGGAGATCACACGTTGAATGGCGCGAGGGGAGAGATTCTGAAGACACCAGGAGAAGGGGGGAGCAGATGCTGAGCTACAATGTGCTGGTGGTCGATGATGATACCGGCATCCGCGATTTGCTGGAAGGATTGCTGGAGGAAGAGGGCTATAATGTAGCGGCAGCGCGCAATGGACGCGAGGCGCTGGAACTCTTGCGCCAACGCACCGAACTCGGCCCACACGTCATTTTGCTGGACCTGATGATGCCGGTCCTCGATGGCTATGGTGTGATGGAAACGCTGGCCGCTGACCCACTATTACGCGGCAGCCACGCCATTATCGTAATGTCCGCTGCCCAACGACTCATGGGCAGCCATTTTGAGCTTGCCAACGCGCTCCTCCCCAAACCGTTTGCCATTGATGACGTGTTGGAAATGGTCAGCCAATGGACACATCGCATCACCCACCCCGATGAGGAGAAAGGCCAGCACGGCGCCCAGCCAACAACCGGGTGAAAAGCAGAGGAGAACGAAAGCGGGCGATACCCTCGGACTCCTTCATAGCGAGCTGGCCCTATTTGTTGGCAGTTTCCACTTCTTGCCTGGTATACAGCTTCTGGACCAGCAGCCGCAGCGTTCTGAGAAAGGTCTGCTGCTCCTCTGGCGTCAAAGTCGCCAGCACCGCGCGCATCTGGCGTCGTCGTTCGGCCAGATGCGCCTCGGCCATTTGCTGCGCGTGCGGAGCCAGGCGTACCCGCACCACGCGCCGGTCCTGGCTATCGCGCACACGCTCCACCAGGCTGCGCTTCTCCAGCTTATCCACCAGGCCGGTCACAGCAGGCGTCGTCACATCCAGCCCATCGGCTACCTCGCTCATTGTCTGCGGGCCATGAATTGCCAGGTGAACCACCAGCTTGATCTGCGCCTCCGGGATGCCCTCCGGCCTAGACCACCCCATCCCCTGCGACCCTTCCAATGGGCCACCGCCTTCAGGGCAGCCCTCTGGCCGCTGCGCTTCCTCAAATGCATGGAAATGCTGGGCGTGGGGATGAGGATGAAATTTCAGCGCAAACACTGCGCGCACCAGATCGCGGCAGATCGCCAGTCCTTCATTGACCTGTTGTTCTTGAACGTCCATCGCACACCACCCGGTAATTATTTAGGGCATTAATATTTAATCCACTAAAATTATAATATGCCTGGAAAGCCATGTCAAGCGCCGTTTCTGCCGGTTCTAGCAAAAATGAGGTGTTGGCAAGCGAGGCATGGTACTGGTAGCGCCGCCTTCCAGGCGGCCAACGCTGCGCCAGGGCGAGCGTTCGCCCTCCAGACCACCGTACCAGCAGGCCAGCGTCCAGCCGCCAAGAGGGACGCGCGAGCGACCAACGGGAGCGAGACTGCCGAGGCTGGACCGCGCGACCGAGCGCAGCGAGGGAGAATGCGGGAACTGGGCTGCGCGAGCGACCAACGGGAGCGAGGACCTCTCGCTCGACGAGGCCCAGCCGAGGCAAGCAGCCCAGGCCGCAGGCCCAGTTCCCG
>DATBHW010000052.1 GCA_036557285.1 Ktedonobacterales bacterium | reverse complement strand
GGGACGCGCGAGCGACCAACGGGAGCGAGGACCTCTCGCTCGACGAGGCATAGCCGAGGCAAGCGGCCCTTCCCGAAGGGAGGCGGCGCTACAAGTCAAGTAACACGCCTCGCTTGCCAACACCGCAGATTTGGTAGAACCGCCGCAGCCTTCGCTCTTGCATAGAGGGGCGCTTTGCTGTATGCTGAGCTAAGAGGGGCTGATGTGGGGAGGGGAAGCTTGAGCATAGAGGAGGTTTTATGGCGAGCGATCTGGAGAAGATGGCAGTCGAGATCGAGCGCCCGATAGGGTGTCTCTCGCGAACCGTTTTCTGGATTCTCTTTGTGATTTTTGGCGCTGTTCTGGCGGTGATCGGGTGGCTGCTTTATACTGCGGTCTTCGTTACTCATCCCATTGGTCTTGACAATCATCAGAAAGACGCGCTCATTGTCATCCTATCGGGTATTGTGCTGGCGACCATGCTGGCCGCCATTGTCCGCGACAGCATGCGCCGGGCGATCTATCGAAGAGTGCTGCGCAAGCGATCCAAGGACTGATCGGGCCATCTGGAGCGAGAGGATCGAACGTGCCGAAGCAATCTGCTTTGCCAGGTTGCTTCGGCACGTTGGTTTTTGTGGCGAGGCTCTTAGCGTGGGCAATCCTGAGCAGCTAGGCAGCCGGTTGTGGTTCGGCGATGGGCGGCAGGAGCGTTCCAGCCAATCGGTTGAGGCCGCGCTCTGGAGAGCGGCGCGCCTGCTGTCCAGCCGTGACCCGCGTGGGCAGGAGCGCGTGCTGGTAGACTCCCAGATCGGCCATGAGGTCGAGCCACCCGCTAACGCGGATGCTATGTTGGAGCGGCGCCTGATTATACGAGGCGTCCATGAGATAGCTGCGCACCCCCAGGGCGCCGAGTTTCTCGGCGGTGTGCAGGTTATCTTCGACAAACGCTCCGCAGCCTAGCTCCTGGGCCAGGGGGGCTTTGTCTGCGACGCAGTGAACGGCGGTGATAAGCTGCCCGATTTGCTGCGCGTGCAACCAGTCCAGTGTCGCCTCATAGACTTCAGGAGGCCGCGCGGTAATAATATGAATCTTCCAGCCATGCCGATGGAGGGTATGAATTGCCCAGGCCATATGGGGCATGGCGCTGAACCGCCGGGTGAACTCGGCATCGGCGCTCAGCCGCAAGCAGAGTTCGGTTGTTTCAGGGGTCATCCGAGGCCAATCATAGCTGGTCAGGGAGATATAGTCGTTCGGGATGCAATCGGGGAAGGCGGCAACCAGGGCCTCCCACAACTCCTGGCCGGAGGCGAGGACGCCGTCACAGTCCAGGCCAATTACGAGGTCGCGGCGCGACGCGGCCTCAGTCCGCGTTACATTCACCACTGCCATACAAAACGTGCCACAAGCCGCGAAGGAAAATGTGCGCTAACAGTCAGCGTGACAACTCTGCTCGTGCCGCTACCAGCAACGTAGCGTTACGTGCCCTTGATGCGGCGAGGGCCTCCTTTCTGTTGAGTGTGCCTGCTGCGCAGGCGATAGATAACATTACCAAGATTTGTGCCGTGAATCAGGGGAGCAAGCATTGCTCCTTTCACGCGGCCACTGTATTATACGCGCCAGCGGCGCTCATGGGAAGGGTATAGGACTTCTGGATGCTCGCTGGCAGAGACTCCAGCGCCGTCCACGCGACTTGACGAGCGATGGGCGCTGGCCCCCATGTACCAGCGCCCATAGAGAGCGGTTGGCGCCCGCGACGATCTTCCAGCCGCCTGCTCTGATTCTAGCCCTTTGTGACGCGCGCTGCTGTGAAGGGCGTCACTGGGAGCTTGTCTGGCGCTTCACATTGGTTAGATCAAGACGGCCAGCATGCCTGCCAGCCCGCCGATGAGTTCGCCGTATCCCTCGCCAAGTGCCGTGTCGCCAGTGATGAGGCTGGCGGCAAAAGCAACAACGATAGTGATGATGAAGAAGGCAATCAGCCGCCGGGCAATGCCAAAGGGGCTGAGCCAGTGATGTCGAAAGGTGCGGATGCGTGTGAAGACGACAAAGAGCACCAGGCCAATCGTCACCAGGATAATGGCCCCGTGAGTATAGTTAGCGAACGTATCCAGGTCGGCTGTATGGGGCGCTCTGGTCAGGATGGTGTTCGCGCCATAGCCCATGACGGCGGCCATGACGCCCATCAGGATTTTACCGAAGATGCCCACGTGCTTGAACTTTTTGGCTTCCTCGGCCTTTTGTTCCTGGGCGGCTTCGCGCGCCCGCTGGGACCAGGGCCAATGCCAGGGGGCCACCCGTTGGGCGACGGATGCTTTAGGCTGGTCGTCGTCCTCTCTGGTCACTTTTTCCATGACTTCTCTGGCTTCATGTTCGGCTACGGCCTCAGCCACCTCGGCGGCGCTGGTGGGGACGCGCACCCTTCGCAGCCCCAGCATCCCGGAGAGCGGGTGCCAGTCGCCGGTTAACAGGATGCCGCCCAGTAAGAGGATGGCCCCAAGCGCCAGGCTGTAAAAGCGGAAGGCGCCGGGCAGGATGCCAGGCACCATCCAGGCGATCACGAGCAGGAAGCCCAGGATATAGAGCGCGGCGCGGAAGCTGTGATGGCGGAAGAGCTGCGGAATCCGGGGGCTGGCAGGCTCCGGGGTGACGGGCGCGCGATGAAAAAGCCGCGCCATCAATCCAGGGGGCGGCGGGGGCGGTTCTTCTTTGCCGAAGTGGAAGAGGCTGTGATGTTCCGCTGGGGGCGGCTCCTCCTTTTTTTCTCCCAAATGGAAGAGGCCGTGATGCTCTTCCTCTTTGGGGGGCGCTGCTGGCTCGTCGTCTTTTTTCCCCAGGTGAAAGAGGCCGTGGGATTCTTCTGGCATGGGGCGTTTTCCTCTCTCGCAAAATATTCAGGCGTGTTACGTTGGGGCTAGCTTACCTGGCACGCGGCAAAAATGCAAGGTGTCAGTCTCGCTATTTCGCGTAGCCATGAGGATGGGCTTGCTTCCAGCGCCAGGCGCTTTCGATGATCGTGTCCAGGTCCGGGTAGCGCGGCTGCCAGCCGAGTTCGGCGCGGATGCGCTCGGAACTGGCGACGGTGGCAACCTGATCGCCGGGACGGCGCGGCCCTTCGCGGACGGGAAGGGCGCGGCCCGTGACGCGGCGCACGCTTTCTACGATCTGGCGCACCGAGTAGCCCTGGCCGTTGCCCAGGTTATAGATGCGCAGCCCTGGCTCGCTGCGGGTGAGCGCCTGGATATGCGCCTGAGCCAGATCGACCACATGGATGTAGTCGCGGATGGTGGTGCCGTCGGGTGTGGGGTAGTCTGTGCCAAAGATGTCCACCGGACGGCTTTCCAGCGCCGCCTCCAGCGCCAGCGGAATGAGATGGGCTTCGGGGCGGTGATCTTCGCCGTAGCGTTCGCTGGCCCCCGCCGCGTTGAAATAGCGCAGGGAGGCGCAGACCAGCCCATGCGCCTGAGCCAGCCAGGGGAGCATTTGCTCGACAAGCAGTTTGGAGGCGCCGTAGGGATTGGTTGGCTGCGTGGGGGCGTCTTCGCTGATGGGCAGGTGTGCTTGTTCGCCATAGAGCGCGGCGGTGGATGAGAAGACGAGCCGCTTGACGCCTGCCTGAATCATGCTGCTGACGACGGCGAGGCTGCCCGCGACGTTATTCTCGAAATACATTTCTGGATGGGCGACGGACTCGCCAACCAGACTGAAGGCGGCCAGATGAATCACCGCATCGATCTGCTGTTCTTCCAGAGTGCGGCGCAGGTGGTCGCGCTCGGCCAGATGGGCGCGCACAAACGTGGCTTCGGGGTGGATGGCGTCCAGATGGCCCTTTGCCAGCGCGTCATAGACGACGACCTGATGAGCCGTTGTTACTAACTCTTCGACGATGACGCTGCCGATGTAGCCAGCCCCGCCAGTAACCAGTACGCGCATGGACGCTTCCTCATGCTTTCTTTTTTCCTGCGGAGTATATCACAGGCGGAACAATGCTCCGTTCCACCACCTATCGGGGGTTGCCACTTGTAGCGCCGCCCCCCTTCGGGAAGGGCTTCGCCAGAGCCGCTTGACCGCGCTGGGCGCGGCCATTCTCGCTCGGCTGTGCCTCGCTCGCGCGTCTCTGCCGCTTGCCTCGGCTATGCCTCGGCATTCTCGCTTCCGTTGGTCGCTCGCGCGTCCCTCTTGGCGGCTGGACGCTGGCCTGCTGGTGTGTTGGCCCGCAGGGCGCACGCTCGCCCTGGCGCAGCGGTGAGCCGCCTGGAAGGCGGCGCTACAAGTGGCGTTGGCCCGCAGGGCGCACGCTCGCCCTGGCGCAGCGTTGGCCGCCAAGATGGCGGCGCTACCAGTACCATGCCTCGCTTGCCAACACCTCATGTTTGCTAGAACCAACATGCTCTCCTTCATGGACAGCGCCAGAAGGGTGTGGTATTCTCTCGCGTGAAGTAGTCAAGCTGAGCAGGAAGAGATGGGCCGCGTGGACGATCTTGAAGAGAGCCAGGCTCCTGCCGGGACAGGCCAGGCGATAGCCACCGCTGGGGATGCGCCCTCTGATGCCTATGCGCAGAGAAGGGGGTCTTCTAGCCCGGCGCGTCGGGTGACGTTTCTGCTGTTGGCGCTGGCCGGATTGGCCGGATCGGTGGCGATGCAGGCGTACCTGGGTACGTATGCCTCTTCAGGAGGCGGCGCGGCGCAGGTGAGCGTGCCGCCTGTGCCGGTGGCGTTCTCGCTGCTGTTGTGTCTCTGTGTTGCGGCGCTGCTGAGCTGGCGCGATCTGCGACGATGGCGCGCCCGCGTCCGGCATGGCTCCTGGGCGGAGGTCGAGCCGGAGCAGCCGCGCGCAGCCCTCTCGCTGCGGCTGCAAGCAATCGCCAGGCTGCCAGCCCTGCGCTGGTCCGACGTGCGGCGCGGCTGGCGTGAATGGGTGTGCGCGGCTGGCGTAGGTTTCTCCCTGCTGGCCTCGCTGATCGCCGATCTGGGGGCGCGCACGCTTGCGGGGCGTCCGGCGGCGCAGTGGTGGTGGATCGGCAGCGTCGCGCTGCTGCTGACTACCGCTGGCATGTATACCTGGCAGAAGCGGCAGAAGTCGGCGGCGCGGCCTGCAAAGCGCGCTCAGGCGAGTGATCGAGGAACTTCGCGGCAAACCGCGCGGCTGTCTCGCCTTGAGCGGGCGCGCGCTATCTGGGAGGCGATTGGCGATCCGGTCCTGCTGGTGATCTTGCTGGAAGTGGCGCTGCTGCTGCGTTTGCCAAATCTGACGAACCTGCCCTATGTCCTGCATGGGGATGAGGCGGCCTGTGGGCTGGAGGCGTATCGCTGGCTGAATGGCGGCGTGCCTTCGCTGATCTCGGTTGGGTGGTATGGGCTGCCGATGCTGGGCTATGGCATCCCTGCGGTGGTGATGAAGGTCGTGGGGGCCAATCTGCTTGGCCTGCGGCTCTCGTCAGTGTTGATCGGGGTGCTCTCGATTGCGCTGCTCTACGCGCTGGCGCGCGAGTTTGTCGGGCGGCGTCCGGCGTTTGTGGCGACGGCGCTGATGACCGTAGCTCACATTCATATTCAGTTCAGCCGCATGGGCATCCACTATATTCATGCTCCCTTTGTGGTCCTGCTGACGCTCTGGATGCTGGTGCGCTCGCTGCGCAAGAACAGCCCGTTCGCGGCGGCGGTGGCGGGCGTGGGCCTGAGCCTGGCGTTGCAGGTCTATTTCAGCGCGCGCATTCTCTTTCTGATTGTGCCGCTTTTCCTGATCGGGCTGTTCTTCTTGCAGCGCCGCTTGCTCAAGGGGCGCTTACTAATACTGGGCTGGATGCTGCTTAGCTTCCTGGTGTCGGTTGGCCCGCTGGGCGTCTATTTCTTGCAGGATGCCGCCTCTTTCAAGGCGCGCTCAGCAGAGGTGCTGATTCTGAACCTGACTGGGGAGATGCGCACGCATCTGCTCAGCCAGTTTGGCACAGTGGACCTCTGGGTTGTGTTACAGCATCAGCTTGCGGCGGTACCGCTGCTGGTGGGCGGGCTGCCCGATCAGAGCTTGCAATACGGCCCGTTCTACCCGCTGTTCGATGCGCTGGTGGCGGCGCTGGCGACGATTGGCTTTTTCTACGCGCTCGCCCATCTCAAGCGCCCGCTCTATCTGCTGCTGGTGATCTGGGTGGTCAGCACTGTGGCGCTGGGTGGTGTACTGACGATGGATATGCCCTGGTGGCCGCGCTTGCTGGTGATGGTTCCGGCGCTCTGCCTGCTGGCGGCGCTGGCGCTGGAAGAGGTGCTGCGAGCGGTGGAGCGCGTCTGGCGCTGCTTCGAGTGGCCGGTGGCTGCGACGGACCCTGGCCGACGCTGGCGGCCCGCGCTGCTGGGCGGTGTCCTGGCGCTGCTGGTGATCGGCTTTAGCGGCGGGCAAAGCATAGAGCATTACTTTATCGAGTATGGGCAGGAAGTGAACGGCGTTCCCTGGCGCGCGCGCTATACCGATATTGCGCGCTATGCCGCGCAGTTGCCTGCTGGCACAGAGGTCTTGCTCTTCAGCGACGACAGCGTGATCTGGACGTATGAGCCGATCCGCTTTCTGGACACGCAGGTGAACGGCCAGCGCACCGGCGATCCCGCGATGCTGCGGGCGCTGCTGGCAAATCGCACCGGACCAACGGTCATTATTATTACGCTCTCGCGGGCCGATGATTTCCAGAAGCTGCTTGATACCCCTGGCGCGCTGCCCGCTGGCGTCTATCGCCCACAGAAAGGCCCGGATGGGCAGGTGGCGTTTTACACCTATAGGCTCAGCGGGTGAGATGGGCCTGCCCGTCCCTGGCTCGCCTGGCGACTAAAGTCGCGGCTGGAGGCTGCGCCGCAAAGCCCGCCTACGCGGGCTAAGGCGAAAGCGCGGGTGTCTGACTGGCGCTCCAGGCGTCTAGGGCGCCTGGCAGTAGCTTTGTCGCAATTGCGGGCTGCTTGTGAGCGCGATCCCCAGTGCTGAACCCCCGGTGGGCGCGTCGGTCGTTGTGGGTGTCCCTTGCTCATTGCTATCGTGGAGATGCTTGCTAATGCCCACGATCAGCACTTGATTGCCCTGACAGCCAATGACACCAAGCGTGTCGCCTGGGATGGTCTGGATATGGTTCCAACCGCTGTCGGGCATGTGTTTTTCATAAAACTGCTCGATGCTCGCTGGCTCGCCGCTGCTCACTGTCCAGATCCATTCGTCGGCGGTGAGGACACCCTGGGTGACGGTCCTTTTGTATTGAAAGGCGATATTGTCTGGCAGGGGTACGTTGCTTTGCAGGCCATGTCGGTCAACCACAGGAGGCGTGGGCGCGCTGGCGCGCAACGCCCAGAAGATGCCTCCGGCTGCTCCACCAAACAGCACCACCGCCAATGCGATCAGGAGCAGCGCCTTGAATCGGCGCGAGCGAGCAGGCGCTGCCGGAACTGGAGCATAGCCAGCCGGGATGGTTGCGCCCTGGAGAGGATAGAGACCTGGCGTCATCGGCGGCCAGGGCGGCGCAGGTGGAGGTGGGTAACTTGTCTGGTTTTGGGGGGGATAGACTGGCTGACCCTGGGCCATGAAGTCCGGTTGGTCCAGGGGCCAGCTTTCCGGGCTGGTCGGGGCGCCGTAGGGAATGAACTCTGAGGGGGGCGCGCCGGAAGGAGACGTTCCGCTGGCGGTAGACGCAAACTGCCATCCGCAGGCGCTGCAAACCGGCGCTGCCGCAGGAAGCAGCACGTGGCAGCGCGGGCACTGCTTCGATGATCCACTGACAGACATCTGACCCCCTTTTCATCGCCTGGCAACAAGCGCATCTCTCTATCGAGACTCTTTGGAGTATAGGAAGGCAAAAGTGCTTTTGTCAAACTGCTGAACCGCCTGTCTGCTGCTGTGATGGCAGGCAGTATTCAGCCAGGGTTGGTAGGAGATGCCCGAAGGTGAAAGCATGGGGGTGAAAGAGTAAGGACGGGGAGCCATCAAGCGGCTCCCCGTCGTGGGTGGCTTCACAAGGTTATGGCGTTGGGACGACGGGGATTTCTGAGCAGAGAATCTGCACCACTGCCGGGCTGCTGCTCAACTCGGTTAACAGGGCTGAGCCGCCGCTGGGGGCGGTAATGGTGTCAATGACCTTCCCGTTATCATCGGTCGCTTCTAGTTTTGTGCTGCTGGCTCCAATGAGCAGCACCTGACCTCCCTGGCAGGCGCTAACATCCTTATCTCCACTGGTGTCACCATTGAAGGTTTGGATATGTGTCCAGCCGTTCTTGGGAAGGTTATCTTTATAGAACTGCTGGATGGTGGTCGGGTCACTCCCGCTGACGGCCCAGCCCCAGGCATCAGCGGTGATGGTGATTTTGGTGTCAGCGTCGGTTGAGGTATAGGTTTTCTTCAAGCCAGACCACGAAGTATTATTGGGCAAAGGCACATTGCTTTGCAGGCCGTGTCGGTCGAAGAAGGGGCCGTTTGATGAATGACCTGGACCCAGGAGGAAGAACCAGGCGGCTCCTCCGCCGCCAATCAGGACGACCAGGACGACCAGGAGCACGATGATTTTGCCTGCGCCTCCCTTCTTGGGAGGAGCCATGACGGGCGCGCCAGGGTAGCCGGGGTATGCCGGTTGAGCCGGAGGCGCATAGGCGCCGTAGCCTGGCTGGCCCTGGGGAGGGTAGCCTGGCTGGCCCTGGGGCCAACTGCCAGGGCCGCCCTGCCCGGCGTATTGGGGTGGGCCGCCATAGTTGCTGGCTGGTGGGGCGCTTGGCGCAGGCGCAGCGGGAAATTGCAGCCCGCACGTGCCACAGAATGTCGCCTGCACCGGAAGCACAGCATTGCAGCGCGGGCAAGATTTTGAGGGACCACTGACAGACATAGGATAAGACCCTCCTAAAATGGATTGGCAGCAGGCACACATTCGCCTCGCTACACGGTTGAGTATAAGGGCTAAGCGCCGGGCTGTCAATGAGAAAGAGCACATATTTGCTTGTTGACGAATCAAACGCCTCTTTGATATGCTTGCCGCACAAGGCGCGGACCCTTCAGCGCGCGCCAGAAGCAAACGGGTATACTCAGGCTGAAAGCGATGCGCCAGCCATGGGAGGCGAGAGCGATGCAGTATCTGGATTTTGACCTGGAAATCGGCCCAGGACACGGGCGGGCGTATCCGGTGGCGGTCATGCGCTCACCTGCGGGCGAAGCGCATGGCATGATGCACTTCCCCTTTGATGAAGCTACGCTGAAAGAGCGTCTTGATCAGGTGCAGACGGCTCTGGACAGCGCAGGCCAGGGGCGCCGCCAGGCAGCGCAGGCAGTGCAGGACTTTGGGCAGCGCCTTTTTGAGGCGCTGTTTACCGGCGATATTCGCAGCTGCTTCGATGTGAGCCAGCGCGAGGCGGCTCGGCAGGATGATCGCGGCCTACGAGTGAAGCTGCACATTCAGACGCCGGGCCTGGCGGCGCTGCCCTGGGAGTTTCTCTATGATGTGCGCCAGGGGGAATATGTCTGCCTGTCGCGCCAGACACCGATAGTGCGCTATCTGGAACTGCCGCAGTTGGTCCAGCCGCTTCAAGTGAAGCCCCCGTTGCATATTCTCTGCATGATTGCCAGCCCCAGCGACCAGGCTGCCCTGGATATAACGCGCGAGCAAGGGCGTGTTCAGGAAGCCCTCAAAGGGCTGGTGGCCGATGGCCTGGTGGAACTGACCTGGCTGGAAGGCCAGACCTGGCGCGACCTTCAGCGGGCGATGCGCGGCGGACCCTGGCACATCTTCCATTTCATCGGGCATGGCGGCGTTGATCCCACGACGGGCGAGGGGCTGCTGGCCCTGGCGGATGAGCAAGGCAAGACGAGCCTGATGACCGCGACTCAGATGAGCCATTTGTTATCGGATCACCGTTCGCTGCGCCTGGCCTTACTGAATGCGTGCGAGGGCGCGCAAGGAAACGAGCGCGATCTGTTCTCCAGCACAGCGGCGACGCTGGCGCGGCGGGGCATTCCAGCGGTGCTGGCGATGCAGTACGCCATCAGTGACCGCGCCGCGATTGAATGCACACGCTCTTTTTATGAGGCGCTGGCCGACAGCCTGCCGGTGGATGCGGCGGTGAGCGAGGCGCGCAAAGCGATTACGCTGGAGATTGCCAACACGCTGGAATGGGCCACGCCCGTCCTATATATGCGTTCGCCGGATGGCGCGCTGTTTGATATTGAGAAGCAGGCCGCCAGCCAGCCTGGGCAGACCCCCGCAGCGCAGGCGACTGCGACGGTTCAGGCTGCGCCGAAAAGCGAGATCGGCAAACTGCTCTGCACGTATGCGGGGCATGATAATCAGGTGTTTCACCTGGGCTGGTCGCCCGATGGGACGCGCATGGCATCTGTCCAGCGTTTCGATTCCGTCGTCCATGTTTGGGATACTGACGTGGGTGGGCGCCTTCTCACCTACGAGGGCCATACGGATTCGGTCAATTCTGTCGCCTGGTCGCCCGATAGCACACGCATCGCTTCCACCAGTTGGGATGGCACGATTCATATCTGGGAGGCGGAGAGCGGCAACCTGCTGCGTACCTACAGCGGCCACGAAGGGCGCGTTTTTGACGCCGCGTGGTCTGCTGATGGCAAGCGCATCGCGTCCGTAGGCCAGGATGAGCAGGCGCATATCTGGGGTGTTGCCACCGGCGCCCTCATCACCAGTTGGTCCGGTCAGTCTCCGTTGGCCTGGTCGCCCGATGGCGCGCATGTTGCCTGCCGCAGTGGTGAATCGAACGCGCGTATCTATTCTGCCAGCAGCGGCGCCTATCTCTTTGGGCTAGATTTTCCTGACGTGTTCTACGCGCTGGCCTGGTCTCCCGATGGAGAGATGATCGCTTCGGCGGGCGAGGGCGGCGTGATTCGCATCTGGAAACCGAGAGGTGGCGGGCAATGGAGTTTTTCCGAGGGCGAAGACATCGTGATGGCGCTGGCCTGGTCTGCCGATAGCAAGCGTCTCGCCACCGGGGGCTATGATGGCTTTGTCCACATCTGGGATGCCGATTCGTTGCAGAAGCTCTTCACCTACAAGGGCCATGAAGGCGATACCGTCGTCACTGATGTGGCCTGGTCTGCTGATGGCAAACGCATCGCTTCGGCCAGTTGGGATGGGACGGTGCAAATCTGGTCGGCAGAATAATGGCTCATGCAAGTGGGCAGTAGATCGGGCAGCCGTTGAAAGAGCATATCTCCCTTGAGGATCGGCCAGCAGAGCAAGCGGCTTCGCTGCGCTGGGCAGTGGGGCTGGCGTTTGTCGCGTTTATCTTGATCGGGGCCAGCGATGGCGCGTTTGGCGTATTGCTTCCCAGCCTGCGCACCCATTACGGAGTGGATAAGGCGACGATTGGCCTGCTCTTTCTGGCCGGAGCCGCTGGCTATCTGGCCGCTGCCTTCAACAGCGGGCCGCTGGCGGGCAGGCTGGGCTATCGCCGCTTCTTGATGGTGGGCGCGGCCAGCCTGTTGCTGGGGGCGACGACGTATAGCCTGATGCCGCCGTTTGGCGTGGTTCTGCTGGCGTCGCTGCTCATTGGCTTTGGGGCTGGCAGCATAGATGCCGGGCTGAACGCCTATATCGCTGCGCTGCCCGACAATACCGCTAAACTCAATTATCTCCACGCATTTTATGGCGCGGGCGCCTGGCTTGGCCCGGTGGTCGCGTCGGGGCTGTTGGCGGCGCAGCTTGGCTGGAACAACGTCTATCTGGTCTGGATGGCGCTGAGCCTGGCGGTGCTGATCGGCTTTGGCCTGGCCTTCGAGGGCCGACGCGCGGCTCCACGCAAAGCGACAGAGCGCGGCGGGCGCGGGCTGCTGATGACGGCTCTCAAGCTGCGCGTGGTCTGGCTGGGCGCGCTGTTCTTGTTCTTCTACGTTGGGGCGGAGGTGAGCCTGGGAAGCTGGAGCTATAGCTTTCTGACCGAGGAGCGGCATGGCGCGACGCTGTTATCCGGCTGGGCGGTCAGCGGCTACTGGCTGGGGCTGACGCTGGGGAGGGTGACGCTGGCGAACCTGGCGCGGCGCGTGGGCAACAAGCGCCTGATCGAAGGCTGTCTGGCAGGTGTGCTGCTGGGGGTGCTGCTCATCTGGCTCGCGCCGTTCAACGCGGTTTCGGCCTTTGGCCTGGGGCTGACGGGCTTCAGCCTGGGGCCAATCTTCCCCACAACCATTGCGCTGATGTCTGAACTGGTCGAGGCGAGTGTTCTGCCCAGCGCGATTGGCTTTCTTGCCAGCCTGGGCAGCATGGGCGCGGCGTTCTTTCCCTGGCTGGCGGGCAATCTGGCGCAGCGGGTGGGCTTGTGGTCGCTGCTGCCCTATTGCATGCTGCTCAGCGGTGTCATGCTGGGCATCTGGCTGGCCTTGCAGGCGCGGCCAGGCCCGCGACACTGCTGTACCCCCTCTTAATGTTCTGGGCCAGAGTCACCGACTCAAGCTCATCAAGTGGCACATGTACAGGCGGCTCAAATTTGATCGGCTCCGGCTGTGGATTCTCTCCCCAGGCTGAGAAGATACTGCTGGTCAGCCTGGGGCGAATAGCGCTCCTATGAGATCTGGCGCCTCTCTGCCTTCATCTGGAGGGCTACCACTATAAGAGGTACGTATACCATAGCTGCCAGGGGGATCAGGAATTCAATGGGAAGGTGGAGGAGGAGCAAGGCACCGACGCCCGCGAGCGAGAAGATCTCCCACCCTACTAACACGAAGGTTCCCCTCCACCCGTCGAAGACCCCAGCCTTCACCAGCGGTGGCATGGGCAGATAGGACCACAGGGCCAGCGGGATCGCTAACAACATACCAGGCAAAGGCGATGCAGTCATCCAGAGCAAGAGATCTGGCAGGGAAATGAGACCAACGGGTACTCCCGCGAGGACGAGCGCCCACCCACTGAGCCAGAGAACGAGGTACTTATGAGGAACCATCTGCTGCACCCCTTCCTGGCATCCGTGCATCTTTATCTTCCTGCTGCCAGGGTTTCTATGTTTGTTATTGTGAACAGTATACTCCAAAGAGACGAGGAGAGTAGTTCGTTCGTGCTGTTTGCCCAATAGGCCATAGCTATATATCCACATGGGGCAGTGCGCTGACGCTTGCCCGACGCGCTAAATTGCGCTACACTCCTTAATAACAGGGCGCTGCTGGCGAAAGCGTTCAACTGCCGTCTGGGTCGTTGCTGGGTTGCCCTGCTGCCTGAAGGGCTGATACGTAGCGCCGCCGTCTCGGCGGCCAACCGAACGCATGAGCGAAAGTTCACGTCTTTCGCGTAACGTCCGCCCTATCGCAGCGTTGAGCCGCCGAGACGGCGGCGCTACAATAGCAAGTAGGGGGAAACATTTATGGCATCCTTGTGGCGTAATGCGCTTGCGCTTGGGACTGGCGTGGTGGGTCTGGTGAGCGGAGTGACCTATGTGATGCTGCGTCGGCCTCTGCCAAAGATTCGCGGAGAAGAGCGCCTGCCCGGCCTCACGAGCGAGGTCGAGGTTATTCGTGATGGCCTGGGCGTGCCTCATCTGTTTGCCAACACGCTCGAAGACCTGTATTTTGCGCAGGGCTATGTCCACGCGCAAGACCGCCTCTGGCAGATGGAGTTGAACCGGCGCACAGCGGCGGGCCGCCTCTCGGAGATTTTTGGCGAGATCGCGCTGGAGGCAGATCGGTTTATCCGGCGCATTGGTTTGCGCCGCGCCGCAGAGCAAGACGCGCCGCTGCTCAGCGAGGAGTCGCGCCGTCTGAGCGATGCCTACAGCGCGGGTGTGAATGCCTTCATCGAGCGACACACGGGCCGCCTGCCGCTGGAGATGGTTCTTTTGCGGCTGAAGCCGGAACCCTGGTCCGTCGTTGATTCACTCTCCTGGGGCAAGATGATGGCCTGGAGTCTGGCGGGCAACTGGGAATCTGAACTACTGCGAGCGAAGTTTGTTTCCCGGCTTGGGCCGGAGCGCGCTGCGCGTATCGAGCCGCTCTATGGGCGCGGCGATCCGCTGATTGTGCCGCCTGGCGCAACCTATGAGGGCTTGCATACGCCGCTTTTGGATCAATACCGGCAGATGAAAGAACTGGTGGGCATCCTCAGCCCGACACATGGCAGCAATAACTGGGTGGTGGATGGCACGCGCACCCTGAGCGGCAAGCCGATGCTCGCCAATGACCCGCACCTGGCGGCGCAGATGCCCGGCATCTGGCATCACTGCCATCTGAATACGCCAGGGCTGGATGTGATCGGGGCCACGCTGCCGGGGCTGCCCGGCGTGATTATCGGACGCAACCGGCGCATCGCCTGGGGCGTCACCAACGCTGGACCCGATACGCAAGACCTCTATTTGGAGCGATTCAACCCTGAGAACCCCCGGCAATACGACTATCAGGGCGCGTGGGAAGAAGCGAAGGTTATCCGCGAGGAGATTCGTGTGAAGGGCCGCGTGGAGCCGGAGGTTGAAGAGGTGGTGATGACGCGGCATGGGCCGATCATCACCGGCATGGAGCCAGGCGGCCAGCCGATGGCGCTGCGCTGGACCAGCCATGCCCCGGCGACCACTGCCGAAGCGGTGCTGGGCATCAATCGCGCGGGCAATTGGGAGGAGTTTACCGCCGCGCTGCGTCACTGGGACGCTCCGGCGCAGAACTTCGTCTATGCCGATGTGGACGGCAATATCGGCTATTATATGGCTGGGCGCGTGCCGGTGCGCGCCAAAGGCCAGGGCTTGCTGCCTGTGCCGGGCTGGACGGGCGAATACGAGTGGGCGGGTACAATACCCTTCGAGGAACTGCCCCAGGCGTATAACCCGCCGAGCCATCAGATTGTGACGGCGAATAATCGCATCGTAGGCGATGACTTCCCCCATTTCATTACGCACGAGTATTTCAGCGGCTACCGCGCGCGGCGCATCACCGATCTGCTCAACGAGGGAGAGCGGCTGACTCCGGCAGATATGGCGGCGATTCAAGGCGATTTCTTTTCTATCCCGGCCTCGCAGATTGTCCCCCACCTGCTGAAACTGGAGCCGCGCAATGAGACGCAGCGCCAGGCATTGGGGCTGCTGCGCTCGTGGAACTTTGCGCTGGATAAAGAGAGCGCGGCGGCAGCGATCTACGAGGTCTTCTTGCTGCGGATGCTGAAAGTGACCTTTGGCTCGGTGCTGGGCGAGGAACTGGCCGAAGACTATGTGGGCAAGGGGCTGAGCGTCCTTTCGCCGTCCAATATGTACGCGGGGCGCAGCACGCCGCTGCTGATCGATCTGCTCAACGAAGGCGATACCCGCTGGTTTGCCGAGAGCGCCCTGCCCAGAGGGCCGAAGAACTGGCAGGAGGCGATGCAGGCGTCCTTCGAGGGGGCGCTGGATGAACTGCGCGGCAAGCTGGGCAGGCAGATGGCGGGCTGGCAGTGGGGCAGGCTGCATGGCATCACCTTCGGGCATCCGCTGGGGCAGGTGAAGCCGCTGCACCGGCTCTTTAATCGCGGGCCGTTCCCGGTGAGCGGCGATACCGATACGGTCTGCCAGATGGCGTTCGCGCCGGGCAAGCCCTACGCGGCGTCCAACTGGTCGCCGTCCTTCCGGCAGATTATCGATCTGGCCGATACGCGGTCGGGCCTCTTCGGCTATCCCACCGGGCAATCGGGGCATCCTGGCAGCCCGCACTACGCCGATATGATCGAGACGTGGCTGGCGGTCAAGCACTATCCGCTGCTCTACGAGCGCGACCAGATTGAGGCGGCGGCGGATGGGAAGCTGACGCTGAAGCCGACGTAGTATTACGGATGGCCCTATCCGATACTGATTCACACAGCAGCTTTTGGCGACAACAAAGGAGGGATTCCATGAGGTACCTGGCGCTGGCGTATTCAACCATTGCAGTGCTGATCTTCTTGTATGGAGGCTATCTGATCGTGCTTACTCCCAGTGTGCTGTTTTCAGCGCATGTTATCGGCGCTATCCTGCTGGTACCGGCTGTGGCGTGGTGGCTGGTTGGCCTGATACACCTGGCGATCAAACGGCATTGGGGGTGGCTGGTTGGCTACGTTGTGCTGCTGGTCCTGGCTCCTATGATTTATGACATGTATCAGGTGCGCGCCGCCGAGGCCAACACATAGCGCCCCAGCGGAGACCGGCTTATTCTCTCTCTCTCTCTCTCTCGAAGCCATCGCACTGATACTGAACCATCTGGATGAACTCATCCAGCCGCGCTGCCTCTGCCGGGGTGAGCGGCATCTCATGCCGCAACAGCCGCAGGAACGCTTTGCTGGGGTGTCGCTTTCCCTTTTCCAGACGCCAGATGTAATTCTGGGTGCAGCCCATCAGTTCCGCCAGCCGCTCCTGTGATAATCCTTGCCGCCTACGTGTTCGCTGTAACCATTGCCCAAAGTCGCTCCAGGGGCTGTCTTCCATGTCTGGTCCTCCTTGCGTCTGTCTGAGGCAACCTTGCCAGAGGCAACCTTGCCTCAGACAGCTTACTTTTTGATCCTCTTGGCTGTATACTTGTTTCCATGAAATAACCTGGCGGAAATCACTATAGCAGAGCCGGAAGGCGGAGTCAACGCCCCAATGCCTCATCGATTTCTGGCTCGACAATTGTCTTCTGGCACATTCATTGTTAAGATGCCGTCCCTGCCGCTTGGTAACTATGGAAAGAAAGGAACGCATGCTTACTCGAAGTCGGGGGTTGTTGCTGCTCATCGCGCTACTGTGTCTGGGCTTGGTGAGTTTAGGCCAGCCCCAGACAGCCCATGCAACCAGCCGCTACAACTGGCTAGGCGGGCAGTGGGTTGGACCAGGCCCAGGAGTCTGCTGCCTGCACTTGAAGGTTACTTATGAGCCAGGCATGACCAGCAAAGACATCCAGGGATGGGATGATGCGCGGTATGTCTGGACGCAGTCGCCAGCCCTGATCTACTACGATAAGGGAACAGACTATACCATCGCTGCCGATGATTGGTACGATGCCAACACAAATTATGTTGGGCAGACCTATAACTGGCCCTGTCCGTCCTGCACCCCCTACAACGGCGCTCTCACCGAACTGAACTACTACTACACGAACAAGGACAGCTTTAGCCCTGACATCATCCAGGGCGCAGCCGCTCATGAGTTGGGACACGTCGCTGGTCTTGCTCACCATTCCGGTCCTTACCTGATGAACCCCACCCTCAATGGCATCCACGCTCCGACCAGTGACGAAATTAACGGCATCAATTCGCGCTACTAGCGTGAGGAAAGGAGCAACCGATGCGATATGTGATAGCCGCCTGTATGCTGGTGCTGCTGGCAATGACCGGCTGTGCCAGCGAGACCGCTGCTCCTAGCCGGACCGCCACTCCTAGCCATCAGGTCGTGCATGTGGAGGCCAGTTGGGTAGTCCTCTATCATAACCTGCATGATCTCAAGGCGAATAGCGATGCCATCGTGGTGGCGACCATTCTCCAGGCGAAGGAAAGCACCATGAACCGGGGGTCGGTTACGACCGACTTTGTCGTGCAAATAGACCGGCTGGTGCTTGACAAGAAGGGTCTGCTGACCAGCCCGACCTTCCTGCTCCATCAGGGAGGAGGAGTCATCAAGGAGACCACCTACATAATAGACGATGATCCCCTCTTCCAGGTCAAGGAACAGGCGGTCTTGTTCCTCAAACAGAACGAGGCCCCCCTGTTCTTTGTGACAGGAGGCCCATCGGGCCGCTTCCGTCTTCAGAACGGGCAAGTCAGCCCGGCCAACGCGGCAGAAGGGGTCGCTATGCAGACTACCAACCTTGAGGCGTTTCTTGCCCAGGTAGCGCAAGCCTAGCCATTCCAAGCAGGCGCAGAAGTTCTGCCTGGATTGACAACGAAGCTGCTCACGAACATTCGTGGGCAGCTCGCTTATTGCTCAGATGGGATGCGTACAATTTCAGGCAAGAGCAGATGCTGCCTGGCCTGGTCGTCCGATGAAACGAGCGTTGCTGCTGCGGCTGGCAGGCTGGTCCAAATCCGGCAAGCGCCGCCGGAAAGCTAGCGCCGGGCGCTGACGGCGCTGCGTTTGCGCGCGGAGGGCGTCGGGCGCTCGTCGGGGTCGTCGGGTTCCTGGAGGCCGCCGCCAAACTTGACGGCCACACCCAGTTTCTTGAGCGCCCGGTGCAGGTCACGCAGGTTCGTCTCGCCAGGGGCGGCCAGCGCGCAGGGGCCAAGCCGCCGCAGGCCCAGCGCGGCCAGCTTGCCTGAGTTCGCCAGTTCGTTCGCCAGCGCCTCGTCGCCCATCTCCAGCAAGATGACCTGATTGACACGCGCCTCTTTGTACTGCCGCGCCCAATCGCGCAGGGTATAGGCGATGTTCTGCGGCAGGCCCTTCTGGCTCTGCTGCTCCAGGGAGGACAGAATATTTTCCAACGAGAGGCCAGCGGCAAGCCCGCGCAGCAGCGCCTCGCGGGTGAGGGTGAAGCGGCTGACGCGCCCGATGCGCTCCGTCACGGCGTAGCGCGGCAGGTGATAGAGGACGGGCATACACGGTTCCATGACCAGCACCTCAAAGTTGGGCTGGACGATGAGCGGCTGTGATGAACAGTTGGTCAGCAAACCGTTGGGGGCGCAGGCGGGATTGCTGCCGTTGACGGCGGGGAACTCCGCAGGCGTCTCGCTCTGCTCCGGCGAGAGCGTGCCGAAGCCCAGCGCCGCTGCGCCAAGGTCGGTGAGCATGAAGGCGTCAGGGTTGACGGCTTCGTTTGGCCCTGGCGGGGTTTCGCGCTGATAGCCCAGGGCCACCAGACCCATCTCGGCCAGCGACGAGCGCACGATGCCCGCGATCACTTCGCCGTCGGTCTGTTCCCAGCGCGCGCGGAGTTGATCGGCCAGCTTGAAGCCAGCCTCCCCGGCGAAACGCTGTACCGGACGCAGCACAAAGGGGTCGTCGCCCTGAATGGTGTCGCGCAGCGAGGCCAGGGTGTACCAGACGCCCGGCTCGCAGGCGCACAGCGCCTTCTGGACGGCCACGCGCGCCGCGCCGACATCTATATAGTGCGAGAGCCAGCCGCGATAGCCCGCGCCAAGCTGGTCAACCCACCAGCGGTCAGTCAGCCAGCGGCGAAAGAGTTTGCGCGCCTGGCCCGCCAGATCGTACTGCGCCCAGGCATCCAGCTTTGGCCCTGGCGCCAGGCGGCCTTTGGCTTCTTCGCTGGCGCCGTTGGCTTTGGCCCGTCCTCTGGCCGGTTTCGTCGGCTCGGCGGCCTTTTCGGCCAGCGGCACGACGGCCACCAACCCAAGCTCGCGGGCTTCCTGCTTGAGCATTTCGAGATAGCCCAGCGCCTGCGCTTCATCGGGGTTCTGGGCGCGTGGCCCGCCGAGCCTCGGCAGCAGCTTCGTGGCGACACGCTTATGCAGGGCATCGGAGCGCGTCAGTTCGATTTCTTGCTGGTGGATGCAGGCGACGAACATTGCCAGATCCCACAGAAAAGAAGGGTTGGCGGGCACAACAGCGCCTGGTTCGTCGCAGGCGCGCAGGCCAACCTCCACGCGCGTCCTGGTGGCATCGCGCCGCAGATTTTCCAATGTTTCACGTGGAACAAAGAGGACGCGGCGGCCATCGCTGAAGGTGTCGAAGGCGATGGCGAACTCTTCCAGGGTATGCAAGGCGGCGTTAAGCGTCGGGCCATCCAATCCGGTCAGACGCCGGACATCACGCATATACAGGCAGCCGTCGTGCGCGATCAATTTTTCGTAGAGGCTGCGCAGCCCCGGCTCCAGCCGCGCCAGGGCATAGCGCACAGCGTCGGCCTGGCAGAGATTGGCGGCCATCGCCTGGCGCACGTCGTTGCGCGAAGAATAGGATTGAACAACCAGGCCATAGCGACGGCCAATCTGGTCGAGGTCGCCTTGGCGATAGGGCATCAGGATTTCGTCGAGGGTTTTCTGCGCGCGGCCTCCCTGCGGGGAGAAGATCTCGCGGCCCGTGGTGTAGAGGACGGTGGCGATTTCGGTGGGGATATAGACGATCTGCTTACTCTCGATAGGCTGGTTGGCCGGGCGGTTGAAGGTGTAGCCGAAATAGACGGCGCGCTGGCCGTAGAGTTCGGCGCCCTGGACTTTGGCAAGCTCCTCCAGCGCCAGGCGGCGGCGCTTGAGCTTATCGAGCGTGGCGCGCGCCTGCGGCGCCTCCAGGCCGGTTTGCTCTGGGAGTTGATCGAGGGGCCGCCAGTTGCGCGCCGAGGGGCCAAGGATGGCATAGAGCACAGTGCGCTCCGTTTCATCCAGGTGTTCCCAGACAAAGCGGGCGCTGATGGTGTCGCGGATGCCGCTTTCCAGGCGGTTCACGGACCCCATGCCAACATCTCTGGGAGGCGTCAGCCCCCAGAGCGCCGCGATAGCGCGTAGCTCTTCGACATCACGACTTGCCAGGATTCCCCCCAGGCTTTGCATAGTGCGTCCCCTTCTCCTGTTCGCCGAACTGCTCAACGTAGCGGATCACCTCGCGGGTAATCTGGCTGGGTGTGGAAGCGCCAGCCGTGATGGCGATCCGTTTTTTGCCGACGAGCCATTCTGGTCGCAGGTCTTCCAGCCGCTCGATGCGCACTGCTGGTGTGCCTGCGATGTCTTCTGAGACCTGCACGAGCCGATTGGTGTTGTTGCTGCGCGGGTCGCCGACCACAATGGTCAGGTCTGCTCCTTTGGCCTGTGCGGCTACCGCTTCCTGGCGCTGCTGGGTTGCCATGCAGATGTCGTTGTGGACGACGACATGGGGCCAGCGTGCGCGCACAGCTTCGATGAGTCGTTGGGTATCCCACTGGCTCAGGGTGGTCTGGGTTGAAAGGGCCAGTTTGCGCGTTTGTTCTTCGCTCAATTGGAGGGCGGCCAGATCTTCCTCGGTTTCAACCAGATGAACGGCGTCTGGCGCTTCGCCGATGACGCCCTCCGGTTCGGGATGGCCTTTTTTGCCGATGTAGATGATACGATAACCTTCGGCGACCAGCCGCTTGACAAGCTCGTGGGTTTTGGCGACATCCGGGCAGGTGGCGTCAATACAATGCAGCCCGCGCGCGCTCGCTCGTTCTTGCACTTCGGGGGAGACGCCATGCGCGGTAAAGATGACGGTTCCGGTTTGGACCTGCTCCAGAATGGCGGCGCGGTCGGGGCCATCCAGGCTGACGATGCCGAGCCGGGTCAGTTCATCAACGGCAAAACGGTTATGGACGATCAGGCCAATGATGTAGAGTGGCCGGGGTAAGCTGGCGTCTTTTGCAGCGTTGCGCGCAATCTGCATGGCGTCTACGACGCCATAACAATAGCCGCGCGGCGAGACTTTGACTACTTCCATTCTCGACAGGCCCCTTGTCCTGTGAACCGACCTGGAAACGGGCGCTCTGGCTTCCGCTGTTCAGGGATGTTCATCCACAAGCACCCTGGCAGCTTCGCGCTGAATCTGCCGCTGCGCCTGGAGAAATACATGTTCAGCCGTGGTACGGTCCAAATGGACGATCAGCGCCTCAACGCCGTCGTCCGGTTCGTCAGGTTCTTCGGGCTGATCGTCGGCGTTTTGCCCGACCCGCAGAAGATTTTCTGAAGGCGCGGCATCGGCCAACAGATTCAGTTCATCGCTAAGAGTGTGTAAGGTCATCATACTCCCTCCATTGTACAACAAGTTACGGCACGTTGTCGTGTCGGCTTTTTGTACTGCTGAGTTTTTCTATAAGTATACCATTAGCCTTCTTGCTTGTCTGTTTTGTACTGAGAGTGAACCCATACCTACGACTTTTTGGCTAGTACCCGCATCCTTGACACCCCCTGTTCTCGTTACGCATTTTTCCAGCCATCCCCTTTTGATATAGAACGAAAGTTCTATCTTGTCAAGAAGGGAGGGGCAATAGCGACCTGAAACAGCACGAACTATGCGGGCGCTGGACGAGCGCCCACGCTGGTGAGCAGGCGTAAGCAGCCAATGTGCCTGGAATCGAGGATATTTCCTGCTTGCTCTGGTCTTTCTACCTGCCGCCTGCCACTCTGCCCCTTGCGCGGTTGCATCTCTTTAGTTATCATAGCTTTAGTGGGCGGGAAACCGGGTTCCCAAGTGGGGTGAAACATCCATTGATCTTTTCGGCGCTCGCTGGTACCCTGTGCCAGGGCTGGCGTGGCGAGATACACGCTTTCTGACGATCCGCTTTGAGGATACGGCAAAGAGGCTATTAAAATTAGCAGAGGTGCGTCTGAATCATGCCAGCTACTCAAATTCTTCGGGCCAGTGAGTATACGACGGATAAGCTGGCGACAGCTTTTACTCGCGGGTTCGAGCAGTATTATGTGCCGCACGCGATGACGCCTGAAGCAATGGCCGAGCGTGTGGTCTTTCAGGATGTGGTGCTGGAAGCCTCGTTTGTGTTGCAGGACGGCGATGGCCCTGCCGGGTTGGCGCTGCTGAGTGCGCGCGGTGCGCGCAGTTGGTGCTGCGCGTTGGGCGTCGCTGCTGATTATCGCGGCGGCGGCTATGGTCGTATCCTGATGGAGCGGTTGATCGAAGAGGCGAGCCTGCGCAAACTGAGGGAGATGTGGCTGGAGGTCTTTACCCAAAATACACCGGCGTTTCAGCTCTATCAAAGCCTGGGCTTCCGTATCGAGCGCGAACTGACCGATTATGCTGGCGAGCTTGCGCATGGCGTGGCGCGACGAGCGTTTACGGGGCCGCTGCTTTTGCCTGGCCTGAGCGACAGCAGCGAAGGCGATGAGATGACGCCTGCCGAGCAGACGCCGGTAGCGATGGATGCGACGGCGGCGCTGGCGTACTATGAGAAGCTCCAACTGGTGCGGCCATCCTGGGAGTTCGAGCAGCCGGTGCTGGCGCGCCTGGCTGCTGCCGGGCGTTTGCAGGCGCTGGTGATCCCAGGCGAGGAGGCAAGCGTTGGCCCTGACGCGCTGCTTTTGAGCGAGGCCCGTCCCAGCGAGGTCAGGCTGCTGGGGTTTGCCGCTCGACCTGGAGCAGATGCCGCTGGCGGGCTGGAACTGGCGACAGCCCTGCTGGGCGCTGTCGCTCAGCAGTATCCGGGGATGCGCTTCCATGCTGAGGAGATTCCGCCGGGCGATCCACTTGGCCCGGTGTTGGAAGCAGCCGGATGTCCGGTGACTCAGCGGCTTTTTGAGATGGCGCTGACGCTCTAGAACGCCTGGAAGAGGGAACGGCGATGATGAAAAAACGCGAGAAGCCACCGGAGGTTGAAGCGTTTGAGCAGGCATTTGACCAGCCTGCGCGTGGCGCTTCCGCTTCCTTCTCTCGCTCGCAAATCCAGCCATTACCCCTTGCCGCGCGAACGCCGGGCCAGACTTCTGGCTCGAATCCGAGGGCGCGCACGCCTGCGCCGCCTTCAGCATCGTGGTCTCCCTCGCCAGGGCAGCCACTCAGGCGCAATGGGGAACCGAAGCGAGCGCAAGGATGGGACATGGATGACAAAGACTATCTGGACGATGAGGACGATGAGGAATGGAAGCCCTGGTCGGCGCACAAACACTCAGCGCCTCCGCCTTCTGTGCGTGATCGCTTTTCGGGTGTGCTGGCGCGGCTGGCGCTGATGGCCGTGGCGCTTCTTGCGGCCTATTCACTCCAGTCGCATAGCCGCCGCCACTATATTCCTGGGACGATCACGAATGGGACAGTGAGCAATATCAGTTATGACGCTGGCTGGCCGCTGACCTACGCGCATGTCCAGGCAAAACAGACGCCGCTCAGCGACGTGGAGCCAAAGCCTGCCTCCCACTATATCAGCCAGCCTCTCCTTGTGGTGGATGTCCTGGCGCTGGCTATTCCTTTCTGGTTAGTGCTTGAATCCGTCTGGCTGTTCTGGGTCTTTGTGCTGGAACGCTTTGGGCCGCGCCGCCTGCTGCGCCGTCTCATTGCCGTTGGGTTTGCGGGGGCGCCCGCCGCGCTCTGGGTTCTGGGGGCGCTGGCGGCAGGCACCTTCCTGGGCTTTAACGGAGGGCAGCTTTCCGCGCTGCCGACGTATCTGCTGCCGGTGCTGGCCCCGGCGGCCCCTGGTTTTGGGCTGGCTGCCGGTCTTTCGATTGTGCTGCAAGTGCCTCCTGCCCTGTGGCCGCTGGATTTCGGCGTCTTCCTGCTGACGTTGGGGCTGCCGCTGACTGTGCTGACGATGTGCCTCTATATGATTTTCTGCCTCTTTGGGCGCGCGCTGGGGTCAATGTTCCGGGGCAATGAGGAGGAGTAATGCGCTTCAGAGGCATGGCGCTTTGAGAGCATAGAGAGGCAGCGCCCCTAGAGCGATTTCATTGTACGCAGGTGTTCAATGATATAAGGCTCGAAGTGACGCTCTACCAGCGCCACCATCTCATCGAGGGAGCGGCTTCCATCCACTTCATAGACGGGAAGCTGCCGTTGTTCGGCCTGCTGCCTGACATAGCGCGCCAGGCGACAATCTCGTTCAATGAGATTACGCATGCGTTGTTCCGGGTCGCTGCCCTCGTTGGCGACACCATGCTGTTCCCGACGCCTGGCCTGTTCCGCGCCTCTTTGCCGCCTGATCGTATCGCAGAAGGACGCGCTGGGCGTCAGCCAGATCGCTTGATGCGGGCTGGATAGGCAGGGAGCCAGACACTCCGGGAAAAAGTTGCCTTCCGCGACGATAAACCAGCCCTTCGGCATGGCGAGCAAATCTTCTATCGCCAGATGACATTCTTTGCTCCAGGATTCAAGCACTTCCTCAACCAGCGTTTCGACTGAGCGCCCCAGCCAACGCTGATCCATGCTCATCTTCAGGAATGCCTCCAGGGCAGAGTCTCCCTCGGCCAGCCGACGTTCCACATGGTTTCTTAGCATAGGGTCCAGATGGTAGTTAAGGAAGACATGGGTACGGGCGATGGTATGTCCAATGCTGGATTTCCCCGCGCACGGCGAGCCACCTATCCACAAGACATGCGACAGCGCCTGGGCAAGCTGCGATTGATCGAGCATCGTTTCCTCCTCGGCATGGGCTGCGCTCTTGTTGAGAGCGAGCCATCAGCGTTCCTGGCGGCTCGCCCCTAAGACGATAGCAGAAGCGGGCGCGCCAGGACATCGGCCATTGGGACGATGCGCGCTGCTGGACACAGGCAGTACAATGAGAAGAGAAGGAAACGGGTGTATTCGGCATAGCAAGCGAGCGTAGTCAACGTCACACCCAACCCCGCCCCCGCCGCCAGGGACGGCGGCGGTACACGCTATGGGCCACCGTCCCTCACTTGTAGCGCCGCCTTCCAGGCAGCCAACGTCGAGCCGCCAAGACGGCGGCGGTACACAGGCTGCGCTAGCCCACGCCGACGATCAGGCGCTGGAACTCAGCCAGCGCGGCTTCGATACTGCCCAACTGCACGACCAGGGCGGCAAAGAGCAGGCGCAAATACGCGCCCTGCGCGACTAAGAGGGTATTGCGCGTCATGCGGCTGATGCTCGCCAGCGGCGCTTCCAGCACGCGCCGTGTCACTTCTAGCTCGGTCAGAATGAACACGCAGGTGGTCTGGAAGGTGGCTTGAGCAAGCTGCGCTTCGCCGGGACGCTGGCGAAGCCCGCTCTGTACGGCCAGCGGCGTCTGCTCTCCGTTGAAGAGGGACGGACGCCGCCAGGTGGTGACGATGACGCGGCGCAGCGGCTCCGGCAGGGCGGCGGTCAGCAGGCGCAGACCGGCTTCGCGCCGCAGCGGGTTGGAGCGGGTGTAGCGACCAGAGGGGAACGGGGGACGGGGTGGGGGACCAGCGAGAATTGCCATCGGAGAACGCTCCTTTCGACTTCGTGAGCCAACGACTCACGCTGCCGAAACGGCCCCTTCCTGGCGCAGCGACGAGGACAAAGCTTGCCTTCGAGGGAGCGCAACCCGCGCGCTCCCTCTCCGACAAGTGGCGTCCCAGTCTTGGTTCAGGAAGGGGCCGTGAAGCGAACTACCAAGTGTGCATAATAGCCAGTGATAGAATGCCCCCAGCCCCATTCCTGGTACGTCCAGGTCTGGGGGGAATGGCGCGGCGGTGATTGTGTCACTGCCGCGTCATGCCGTTCCAGCAGAACCTCAGCCCACCCGATTGTGGACCAAGTAAGAAGAGTATAGCAGGCGGCGTCGCTTCTGTCAAGCGGCGTAGGAAAACATAGTTCCACCACCTATCGGGGGCCACTTGTAGCGCCGCCATCTTGGCGGCCAGCGTTGGCCTGCTGGTGTGTTGGCCTGGAGGGCGAACGTTCGCCAGAGCGAAGCGTTAGCCGCCTGGAAGGCGGCGCTACAAGTGGCAACCCCCGATAATTGGTGGAACCAGGAAAAACGTCTGGAAATTGCGCGCAAGAATGCGCCTTGCTTTGTGGGGTTATGTATTTCTCTTGCGGATACGTGGTCATTCGTGATGAGGAGGGCATTTTGCGCGGTGGCGATGGCTAAGACGCGAGGGTCTAAGCTGCCTTTTGCACTCTCCCGAATATATGTTACGTGGTGGCCCTGGCTTCTTAGTTTCTCTACAATCAGGTCAGAAATATTTTCGTCTGCTACAATTTTCATGCAGAGCGCTTCTGCTGCGCGCGGACAGCCTTCGTGGCATATCCTAGCGCCGCTTCGATCTCCTCACGAGTAAGGCCGTAATGGTCAATAAGCTCAGGTATGGTGCGGCCACCTGCAAGCTCTTCCAGCACAAATTCAACGGTTATCCTGGTACCTTCGATGGTTGGCTTGCCTACCATCAGGTCGGGGTTCGTAATGATTCGTGGCTTAGCTTTTGCCATGTGTTCTGCTCCTTTCTAGCCAGTCTCAGTATGCCTCAAACAGCTCCAAGAGGCAAGTAAGTTATAGGTTCGGGTTCTACCAAATCTGAGGTGTTGGCAAGCGAGACGTGTTACTTGTAGCGCCGCCATCTTGGCGGCCAGCGTTGGCCTGCTGGTCCGATGGCCTGGAGGGCAAACGCTCGCCCTGGCGCAGCGGTGGCCGCCGGGACGGCGGCGCTACAAGTGACCCCCGATAATTGGTGGAACCATAGGTTCGTTTCGACACGTCAGGCGCCTCTGGTCGGGGCAATGGGTGTGGTATGCTCTGCCTGAGAAGGGAAGGGAAAGCCGCCCCTTCTCGCAAACCCTGGCTAAGAAGGCTGGTATTGCGTATGAACGAGTGGTCAGGCGCCATCGCGCCGAAGCCCGAACCGCCGCAGCCAAGGCCAAGATCAAGCACTACTGGCGCTGCTGTAGGCTTTATTCTCTGTGGTATCTGCTTTCTGGCGTTCCCAAAGTATGCGCCCATGCTTGATCTCGGCGCCGGAGTGTTTTATGGTATGGGCCTTATAATCGTGTCGTCGGGGATAGGGATACTGGCTTTCGCTGTATTCGAGAGGTGGAAGCCTGGACCGCCACAACAAAGCTCAAGGTCAAGCACTATTGGCAGTACTGTCTCCTATATCCTCTTTAGTCTCTGCTTTCTGGCGTTCCCAGAATATGTACCTATGCTTGCTCTGGCTACCGGAGTGTTTTATGGTATGGGCTTTACCTTGCTACTATTTGGGGTAGTGGTGCAGGGTATAGGTATAGTCAGGGGGCAGAATCCCCAACCGCCGCGACAAAACTCAAGGTCAAGTGTCATTGGCTCTGGGCTATTTGGCATACTCGTTGGCATAGGCTTGCTCGTGTTCCCAAAGTATGGGCTTACGGCTGATTTAGGCAGCGGGATATTTTATGGTATGGGCCTGATTATGCTGCTAACTGGGATACTGACACTATGTACTGGTCTAGTCAGGACAAGGTGACTGGTGGGGCCAGCGCCCTCGGCTCATTATGACTCATGATTAACTGGTAGTAAAGGGGTGGCGACGATGCCAACCGTAACGATTGGAGCAGCGCGGCTCACATCCGAGGCGGTAGTGGCGGTGGCCCGCAGCGGGGCCAGGGTGGAACTGGCGGCTGAGGCGGTGGCCCGGGTGCAGGCGGCGCGCGATCTGGTGCAGCGTATTGCCGATGAGGATCGGGTCGTCTATGGCGTGACGACTGGCTTTGGGCATCTGAGCCGGGTGCATATTGGCCCGGCGCAGCTTGCCGATCTGCAACGCAATCTGCTGCGCAGCCACGCTTCCGGCGTGGGTGAACCGCTGCCCGCCGATGTGACGCGGGCGCTGCTGCTGCTGCTGGCGAATAGTCTGGCGCGGGGGCATTCGGGGGTGCGCGTGGAGGTGATTCAGACGCTGCTGGGGCTGCTGAATGCCCAGGTCCAGCCGCTTATCCCATCGCGCGGGTCGGTGGGCGCGAGCGGCGATCTGGCTCCGCTGGCGCATCTGGGCCTGGCGCTGATTGGCGAGGGCGAAGCGATCTCTGATGGCCGCCAGCTTCCCAGCGCCGAAGCGATGCGCCGGGCCGGACTGGAGCCGCTGGAACTTCAGCCCAAAGAGGGGCTGGCGCTCATCAATGGCACGCATCTGATGGAGGCGCTGGGCGTGCTGACGCTGCGCGACGCGCAGGCGCTGCTGGCAGCGGCGGAAGTGGCGGCGGCGATGAGCGTTGAAGGGCTGATGGGGTCGTTTGTGCCGTTCGACGCGCGCATCCACGCTTTGCGCCCCCAGCCGGGGCAGGCCGCTGTTGCGGCGCGCCTGCGCGATCTGCTGGCGGGAAGCGAGATCAACCCGTCGCATAAAGATTGCCCGCGCGTGCAAGACCCCTATACGCTGCGCTGCATTCCCCAGGTGCTGGGGACGGTGCGCGATGCGCTGGACTATTGTGCTGGCGTCTTTGAGAACGAGTTGGGCGCTGTGACCGATAATCCGCTGCTCTTTCCCGATGATGCCGCTTCGCTTTCGGGCGGCAACTTTCACGGCCAGCCGCTGGCGCTGGCGCTGGATATGCTGGCGATTGCTGTTGCCCAACTTGCCGGGTTCTCCGAGCGCCGGACCTTTAGCCTGGTGGGGCCGCACGATTGGGATGAACAGGGCGCGCCGCTCTTTCTGACGCCGAACCCTGGCCTGAACTCCGGGTATATGATTCCGCAGTACGTGGCGGCGGCGCTGGTGAACGAGATCAAGGCGCTGGCGCATCCAGTCAGCATTGATTCGATCCCGACCTCTGCCGGAATGGAGGACTGGAACAGCATGGGTGCGACAGCCGCGCACCAGGCCCGCCAGGCTGTCTCGCTGGCGGCGCGCGTCGTGGCGATAGAACTGCTGTGCGCGGCGCAGATGCTGGAGTTTCGCAAGCCGCTCAAGCCGGGCAAGGGCGTGCAGATGGCCTATGAGCAGGTACGCACCCTTGTACCCGCGCTGGCCGATGATCGCCCGCCCGCGCCCGATATTGAGCGGCTGGCGCAGTCGGTGCTGGCGGGGGAGTATGAAGGCATCGGGGCTGGCGAGGCCGGAGAATAAACATGGGTCATCCCGAATTTTCTAGACCGTCTTGGTCAATGCTCCTGGCTTGTAGCTTCGCTGGCGGAAAGCCGCACCGGACCGAGCGGAGCGCCGCCGTCCCGGCGGCTGAACGCCTCACTGGCGACCAGGGCTGCCCGTTCAGCGTTTCCACGTGCCAGCGTTTGGCCGCCGGGACGGCGGCGCTACACCTGCGGCATTCGCACATCCTGCCAGCAAAACAACACAGCAGAGAAAATTCGAGATGACTCATGTTTAACCACCAGCTTCTATGCAGGTGGCATATCGAGTGCATACCCTTTTCTCCAGAACCTGTCGGACGATCTGGCGAAGGAACTGGAACGAGGGGAAGTGATCTATGCCTGATAACTGCCACCCCCACTGGCGCGAGCGCCGCCAGCAAGGGTCTCGACCTTCTGTGATGGCCCTGCTTATCCTGTCATTAGCCCCGATCCTTTTGCTGACAGCGTGTGTGGTTACTGTTGGAAATGGTCCTGCCTCGACGACCACGAGCGAGGGTATTTCTGAACAGGTGAAGGTCGTTCAAGATCAGAGCGGGGCCACGCTGGTGTTAGCGCCAGTGACCATTCATGGCAAAGGACCATATACCTTTGCCCTCGATACCGGCGCGAGTACCTCGCTGATCTCCAGTTCGCTGGCGCAGCGGCTCGACCTGCCACAGACTGGCGGGCCGGAGCCGATCAGCGGGATTGGCGGCGTCACTCAGGCGATTCCGGTGCAGGTGGATGACTGGAACACTGGAGCGATCCGCCTGCCATCAATGACGATTGCCAGCGCCGCCATTCCGCATGAGGACGGCAGCGCCGACTTTCAAGGCTTGCTCGGCTCCGACATCTGGAGTCGCTTTGGCAAGATC
Source organism: Ktedonobacterales bacterium (assembly GCA_036557285.1). NCBI lineage: Bacteria > Bacillati > Chloroflexota > Ktedonobacteria > Ktedonobacterales > Ktedonobacterales bacterium. The sequence goes on along the minus strand of DATBHW010000052.1, from coordinate 108,052 downwards.
ACGCTGGATTACAGCAGCAGCACGCTGACCGTCTACCAGCAGATTGCGCTTGCTCCAGCGGACCGGCGGCTGGTTATCTCGTCCTCTTTTGGAGGAATGTGGTAGGATAGAAGCAGAAGAACAGCACATCACTTCGCCAGGAGGATGAATATGGTACAAAAAAGTCAAGAGGCCAGTGCTTCCTCCAGCCAATTCTCAGAAGAACATGAATCGCCCGAAGCCATTAAGCAGGCACATGAGGAGCTACAAAGGACCATCCAGAAACTACGCGCTTCTGACACCACTGCTGAGCGTCTTCTCCATCTGCTGGATGAATGGCTCATGGATGAGTCTGGTTACGACGAAGCTACCTGGCCTAAGCTGAAAGCTGCTCTAGAGCGGGATCGTCCCTCCGCTCGGAGCCTCTTTGATGAGTAAGGTTGTTTTGTTGGATACCGGCCCGCTTGGCATGATCGTACACCCACGACCAAAGCCTGATATGATTCTCTGCGCTCAGGCTGCTCTTATCAGCAATCCAGAAGATGAGGTCATCATCGCTACCACGAATGTTGGGCATCTCGCGCGCTTCAGTCAGGCTATGCTCTGGAAGGACATCTAACCCTCCTGGTTGAGCATAGGAATCTGGATGCCTTGCTCGCGCGCAAAGTCAATGGCTTCAGGATAGCCCGCGTCTACATGGCGCATCACGCCGGTACCGGGGTCGTTAGTCAGCACGCGGTTCAGCCGGTTGGCTGCGTCGGGTGTGCCATCGGCGACGACGACCATCCCCGCGTGCAGCGAATAGCCAATGCCGACGCCGCCGCCGTGATGTATCGAAACCCACGAAGCCCCCGAAGCCGTGTTGAGCAAAGCGTTCAGGAGAGGCCAGTCGGCGATGGCGTCGGAGCCGTCGCGCATGCGCTCGGTTTCGCGGTAGGGCGAAGCGACGGAGCCGCTGTCCAGGTGGTCGCGGCCAATCACGATGGGCGCTTTCAGTTCGCCCTGGCGCACCAGTTCGTTGAAGGCCAGGCCCAGCCGGGCGCGCTCCCCATAGCCCAGCCAGCAGATGCGCGCGGGCAGCCCCTGGAAGTGTATTTTTTCGCCTGCCAGGCGAATCCAGCGGGCCAGCCCTTCATTTTCGGGGAAGAGCTTGAGGACGAGTTGATCGGTGCGCCGGATGTCTGCGGGGTCGCCCGACAGCGCGGCCCAGCGGAACGGTCCCTTGCCTCGACAAAAGAGCGGGCGAATGAAGGCAGGCACGAAGCCGGGGAAATCGAGCGCGTGAACGTTGCCCGCCAGCAGCGCCTGCCCGCGAATATTGTTGCCGTAGTCAAAGACCACCGCGCCCGATTCCTGCAAGTCCAGCATTGCCAATACATGCTTGTTTATTGATTCCAGCGAGCGGCGCTGGTACTCATCGGGATCGCTCTGGCGCAGTTCTGCCGCCTGCTCGACACTCAGCCCTGCCGGAATATAGCCATTGAGGATGTCGTGGGCGCTGGTCTGGTCCGTCACCAGATCGGGCGTGATGCCGCGCCGCGCCAGTTCAGGATAGATTTCCGCCGCGTTGCCGACCAGCCCAATGGAGCGTGCCTCGCCGCGCCCGGTCAGTTCGTCCACGCGCGCGAGCGCGGCGTCCAGATCGGTGAGCATCTCGTCACAGTAGCCAGTTGCCAGCCGCCGCTGGATATGCTGCGGGTCCACCTCGACAGCCAGGCAGACGCCCTCGTTCATGGTGATGGCGAGTGGCTGCGCGCCACCCATGCCGCCCAGTCCGGCGGTCAGTACAAAGCGTCCTTTGAGCGTGCCGCCGAAGTGCTGGCGGGCGGCTTCGGCAAAGGTTTCGTAGGTACCCTGCACGATGCCTTGCGAGCCGATATATATCCACGAGCCAGCGGTCATCTGGCCGTACATCGTCAGCCCCAGTGCTTCCAGGCGGCGAAACTCGTCCCAGTTGCCCCAATGCGGCACCAGATTGGAGTTGGCAATCAGCACGCGAGGGGAGTAGGGATGGGTGCGGAAGATGCCCACGGGCTTGCCCGATTGGACGAGCAGCGTTTCGTCGCTTTCCAGGCTGCGCAGCGAGCGCACCATCGCGTCGAAACAGGCCCAGTTGCGGGCAGCCTTGCCGGAGCCGCCATAGACGACCAAATCCTGGGGGCGTTCGGCGACCTCTGGGTCGAGATTATTCATCAGCATGCGCAGGGCGGCTTCCTGGCTCCAGCCTTTGCAGGAGAGCGTGTTTCCGCGCGGCGCGCGAACCGTGCGCGGCTGCTCCGCTGCGCCTGCGCCGCGAGTCGTCTCTTCAGGCATGAGTATCTTCCTTTCAGAATCGAAAGCGTGAAGGATGGGGCGACAATGCCTCCGCCAGTGCTTTAACTGTAGCACTCGCGCGTCGCTGCATCAAGCCAGATGTCAATCCTTGATGCGCTGGGCTGGGATGATCTGCCTGTGGACTCCTGGCAAATCGCGCCGCGCTCCCTCTCTGGTTATTGCTCAGCAGGTGGGATGCAGTGCCGACAGGGCAGTTGGGGATAGAGCAAGCCTCCTGAATTGGGTCTATCTGAGGGCCAGCGGTTCAGGAGGCTTGCTTGCCTGGTACCTTTCGTGAAATGAGAAGGCTTGTCTATTGCGCGCCACAGGTTAGCAAGGCGGTAGACGCTACCCGATTTGGAGCAGGCTTTGATCTGCTACCGGGTTGTAGTAGTGTTTTCCATTATAAACGACATCCCAACTCACCTCTGTGTAGTAGTGGTGGCCCGTAATGACTGTTATGATAGGGCCATAATAGTGTCCGCCAGGCTTAGTACCGCAGTTCTGTAACGGGGCGTTGTAAAGGTGGTTGGTAGTCGCGTCGAGCAACTGAACTTTAACCGTACAGCCTCCCCAACCTGAAGGGGCATCCGCAAAAAGGTAGTCATCCGGCACAACCTGGCGCGAGGGGTTGACACTGATGCACGGCTCATCCTCCAAAGGAGGAGGGTTGTAGACATCGTAGAGACATCCCCCTCCACTGCTAAAGGGAGCGGCGCCTTCTTGTGAAGGATAGACGGGGATCGCGTTAGGGTTGTAGGGAAGCTGGTTAGGAATGCCCGGAGAGTCGGTATTGGCGGGGGGATTGGCGCTCACATAGGAGAGATGCGCGGGGATTGCTACAGGGATGGGTGGCGAAGATGTCGCCTGCGCCACTCCTGCCAGACCGATAGTCAGCAACAGGGCAGCTATTACGACAGCCAGCAGGTTTCGGATACGAGCGAATCGGCTCCTTTGCATCATGAGCTACGACCTTGCCTTTCCTTGCAAAACGCAGTTTTCTTACAGGTTCAATGTTCCAAGCCATCTCCAGGCCCGCAGCAAGTGTACCATAAAAATTCATAGCACGCAAGCGGTGAATCTTTAATTTCCTACAGTTTGATACGGATGCAGCGCCCGCTCACTTGTTGGACAGGAGGAGCAGGATCAGGCCACCAGAGGCCGCCAGCGCCGTTACGATGGCAGCGATCATCATGGTGATGACCTGGCCGCGCGGCAAGCGTTTCTTCCTGGGCGCGCTTTGGATGGGCGGAATGGCGGCCATTGCCTGGTAAAACGCTTGAGAAGAGTTGGCGCTCCTGGCGGCTGGCTGCGGGGGAAATGGCCCCTGAAACGGCGCTGCGCCCACAGGCGGCTGAGGGAACGCGCCTGGCGGTTGGAACGAGCTGGCGTTGCTGGTCCCCTGTGGCAGTCCTGGCTGCCAGGGCGCCTGCGGCTGCGCACCCCAGGGCGCTTGCGCGGGCGGATTCGCCCACGCGGGCGCTGCCACAGAGGCAGGCGGCGCGTCTTGCGCGTTCGACAGGGGCGTCAGGGTCTCGTCGGGTATCTCTACGCTGGGCGGAGGCTGTGCGGCCCAGGTGGAAGCGCGAAATGGCGGGAGGACTGGTTGCGCCGGGCCAGAGGCTGGCTTTGGCCCCTGGCTGGCGCTCAAGGGTGGAATGGGATCGGGCAAGGCTGCTGTGGCGACACGAGTCGAGCGAGCGGGTGTCTGGACGGCGGCTGAAGTATCTGACAGGCGGATGCCGCAATCTCCGCAAAAGCGCGCGCCGCGTGGCAATCTGGCGGCGCAGTTCGGGCAGGCAATCGTGTCGTCTGCGTTTGCTGGCCCGTTCCCCTGGGCTGATCTGGGGTCAGTGAGGAGGGTCTGGTTTTGCCAGATAGACGCATCGGCAGGAGGGCCGGAAGGCGTCACAGGCTGGGCGGACATCGGGTTACGAGCGACAGCAACGGGCGCAAACGATGGATTGGCTCCTGGGGTGGAAGGAGGATGCGCCGGGTTTTCTGTTCCACATTCCATGCAAAATCGGTCAGTGGAATAGACGCTTGACTCACATCGGTAACACTGCGGCATTTTGACCCCCCTTACCAGATAATTTCGCCAGGTAATATGCCAGATAATTGCGCCAGCTTCACCCGCTGTCAGGGCCAGAGAAACTCTGCTGTCTATAGTGTACTACAAGCAGGAACAATTCACCACTCTGGCAGATTGGAGCATTGCCTGCTGCTGGCAGTATAGGCCAGGGGCTGCGGTGTCAACTGCGAGCCAGTTGGCATCAGAAGTGTGGTCTGATTCACAAAACGTATGGACACGGCATCGCTCCGGCGCATATACTGAGCCTATGGAGGGCGATTATGGCACAGTTGAAGCATATTGATATTCCCGCCTCGCATGGGCGATTGGAAGGGCTGCTGCGGCTGCCAGAGGAAGCAGAGGATACGCCGCGCCTGGCGGCGGTGGTCTGCCATCCCCATCCGCTGTTTGGGGGGACGATGCACAACAAGACGGTGTTTCGACTGGCGACGGCGCTCAACGAGGTGGGCATCCCCACGCTGCGCTTTAATTTTCGCGGCGTGGGCCTGAGTACCGGAACCTATGATGAGGGGCGCGGCGAGCAAGACGATGTGCGTTCGGCATTGGATGAAGCTCAGCGGCTCTTTCCCGACGTGGCGCTCTGCGTGGCGGGCTTCTCGTTTGGCGCGTGGACCGGGCTGCGCGTGGCCTGCGCCGACGAGCGCGTGCGCCAGATGGTGGGTGTCGGCGTGCCTGCCGCGTCGCTGCTTGTTGATACGCTGGCGAACTGCGCCAAACCCAAACTGATCGTGCAAGGTTCGCTCGATCAGTATGCGCCAGAAGCCCAGCTGCGGGCCAGTTTCGCGGCGATCCCTGAACCCAAGCGCCTTGAAATCATCGCGGGGGCAGACCATTTTCTCACCAATCATCTGGAGGAGCTTGCGCAAGCGGTAACGCGCTATTTCAGGCCAGATTGATGAGCATGGGGGAAGGTTGAGAAGGCAGGGCCAGGCGCTTCTCATCCGTGAGCTACCAGGGTCGCAATGGTACGGAACGTTTGGCCGGGGGGACCATTCTGTTCCTGAATAGAAGCGCCTTGCTACCCCTTATTATATCGGCTGGCTCACAAAGTTGCTGTGAACTAGTTCACAGTTTCTAATATTCCTTCACCTGAAGCAGATTGCTGCTGCTGGCAGGCGCTACGGGTACTCCTCTGGAATATCAGCGCGCAGGTCGCGTTTGTCCTCGTCCTCTTCCATATCGAGCGGCACGCTTTCGTCAGCTACCTGCACAGCCATCGAAGGTACGGTGCGGCTCTGGAGAACGATGCCGCGTATCAAGCCCCTGGCAGCCGCGCCCAATCTTGGGCGAAGCTCCTCCAGGCTCTGGCGCGCCGCCTGAATCTGCACAGCGCGGATGCGGTCGGCTTCGTTTTGTGTGTCGCCGGTTTGCCAGAGGCGCTTTTCGTCAAGCACCTGGCCGACAGCGCCTTGCACCTGTTGGAGCAAGTCAATGGTCTGGTTGAGGATGACCAGCAGATCGCCCTCGGCCAGATCAATGTGCCGTTGCAGGCTGGCAAGCGAAGCGCCCCGCCACCAATGCAGCGCGACGCCATGAAAGGCGTCGTTGATGCCGGGGCTGACATCCAGACCCAGATCAATCTCATTCATCTGCACGCTGCCAATAACCCGATAGACCTCGCGGCGCAGCAAGGCGAGATGCCGCCAGAGGGTGCTGCGGTTGCGCACCGGGCGGTCATCGTCGAAGGCAAACCAGCTTGCCAGTTCGGCCAGTTCGGAGGCATGGAGACGTTCCAGCGGGATCGCCTGAATCATTTCGGTAAACAGAATACCGGCGGGGTGAAAGATGCTGCGCAGCAAGCGCCCCTTGATGGTGAGCCGATCATGGGGGTCTATGTAGCTGAGCGAGCGCAGGACGCTGATGATGCCGTTGAGTTCGGCGGCGCCTGCCCGGCTGAGCGCGCGGTAACGCTCGCGCTCTGGCGGCGCTTTTTTGCGTTCGCGCCGGGCGCGGCGGCCCCGGCTGGCGTCTTCAGCCGCCAGCGCCTCTATAAGCGCCTGATCCTCGGCAGCCAGGGGGGGGAGTTCCTGGTTTGCCAGGCGCTCTTCGTAGAGCAGGCGATGGCTATAACGCTGAAACTCGCGGAAACTGGCGGCGACATCGCGGCGCAGGCGGCGGATGTCGCCACCGCGCCAGAGGTTCAGGACGGAGTTATAGCGCATACTGAAGGCGCTGTTGACCGGCAAGAGCGCGCCGGTGAGGGCCGCAAACGATTGCTCGAATGGCTCCCAGGGCGAGTAGGGGATGATGGCCGCGCCGCGCTCGTCCATGCCGCGTCGGCCCGCGCGCCCGGTAAGCTGCTGGTATTCGTTGGGGGTGAGCAGGCGCATGCCGACGCCATCAAATTTGCTGAGGCTGCCCACCACGACGGAGCGCGCGGGCATGTTGATGCCCAGCGCCAGGGTGTCAGTGGCGAAGACGGCGCGCAGGCGCCCGCGCTGAAAGAGCGTTTCGACCAGCACTTTCAGTCCGGGCAGTAATCCCGCGTGGTGATAGGCCAGGCCGCGCGGCAGCAGCGCGGTGAGCCGCTGGACCTGCTCCAGTTCGCGGTCTTCGGCTGGCAGCACCTCCAGCCAGGCGTTCACCTCTTCGCGCAGCAGGGTTTGTTCTTCCGGCGTGGTCAGCAGGTGGCCTGCGGCGCTGCTGGCGCTTTCTTCGACGATGCGCCGCCCCGGCAGAAAATAGAGGCAGGGGAGGAGATCGGCCTGGCGCAAGGCGGCCAGGATTTCGCCCGGTTCGGGCGCTTCGCGGTCAGCGTTGGGTCGGCCCGCAGTGGCGGCTGGCTGGCCGGGCGCGGCGCTCCCAGGCCGGGCAGATGCCCCGTCTGTCGCGGGCGAACGGCTCTGGCCTTTGCTTTCGCCGCCAAAGGTATAGACGCGCGCTTCGCCGCGTTCGCGGCGGCGTTTGGCTTCGCCGCCAATTTTGGGGAAGCGTTCCACGCGCCTGCCCTCGGCGTTCATCACCAGATGCAGCCGCCCATCCAGGTAGTAATAATGATCGAGGGGGATGGCGCGCTCGGTGTGCAGGACCAGGCTGATGGGCCGATGCACGCGGCTGATCCAGATCGCCAGTTCATCGGCGTTGCTGACAGTGGCCGAAAGGCCGATCAGCGGCACATGTTTGGGCGAGTGGATGATGGCTTCTTCCCAGACCGGCCCGCGCTCAGGGTCGCTCAAGTAGTGCAGTTCATCGAAGATGACGCAGCCCACATCGTTCAGTTCAGGATTAAGGCGAGCGATGAAGGGCTGCTGCTCAGGCGTTCCTGCCGCTGCTTCGGCTCGCGCCCCTTCATTGAAGGTATCTGCCGGGTCAGAAGGCGTCGTGTCCTCTGACCCGCTGCTGTGATCGCTCCGCGCGCCGTACTCGTCGCGGGCCTCCTCCTCCAGCAGCATATTGCGATAGATTTCGGTGGTCATGACCAGGATGGGGGCTTGATTGCGTTCTACGATGTCGCCAGTGACCAGGCCGACCATCTGCGGACCATAACGGGCGCGGAGATCGCGGAACTTCTGGTTAGAGAGGGCTTTCAGCGGCGCGGTATAGATCACGCGCTTGCCTTGATTGTGCGCCATCCAGATGCCATATTCGGCGACAACAGTATTATGGGTCACGACAAATCCATCAATTACATAGAGACCATCGGGCGCGTCAACAGAGATGCAAACCATCTCTGCTTCACCTTGTGGCTCTATGGCTGCGATAGCACGGCAAGGGTTATGTCGCAGGCGAGCCTGGTATCGCTCTGCTTTACGTTGCAATGCAAATGGAGTAATTCCAGCAGGGAGGATAATGTTCTGGCGATAGGCTTTCTGAAAACCAGTGGACTTCTGACGAATCCGTGTGCGCCCGCCCAGGGACCGAACGAGAAAAGCGACATCTTCTGCCAAAGTAGCAGAGACCGTTGTATACTCCAGGTCAGCTCCACTTATCCCAACGCTCCCATCACTATCGAGCAAGCCCTGAAGAAGAGCCAGGCGCTCGGTGGCTGGGGCAAATTTGTACACATGAGGGATGAACTTACCCTCGGCGCGGTGGCCCATGAGACCAAGGCTGCGCAGTTCCGCTACTGCTGGGTTGCGCGTGCCTGGCTGGCTGCTGAGGATATACCAATCATAAGGGCTACCCATTACTTTTCGTAGGGTAGCGCCTTCGGGAAGTAATGTGCGTACTGATTCGATCAGCTCATGATCAGCCGATGTGAAGTGCAGCGCGCTTGTTGAAAATCCGCCATCGCCGAGGAGTAATCCTAGCAGATAGGGATGGAGGTGTCGCTGGGGAATGGTGGCTACCGCTTCAGCAACAGCACGCTGGTACTCTGCTGTGGCAGTTCTGCGCCCTGTCTCACGATGAGCAACGTACCCCTGGGATACTCCGAGGCGTCTGGAGAGTGCGCGCTGCGTCAGACCAGCCCGCTGCCTGACCGCTGCTACCAGTCTCTCTTCATCGGCTGGCTCCGATTTAGGGAACTCAACCGGTTTCACCAGGGGAATGAAGTGTCGTCTTCCTAACCCGTCGGTCAATCCTTCGGCCAAAATCTGTCGCAGGGTCAGTACTCGCCAGGGGAGTTTGTCGTGTTGGCGGGACTTCGTATTGACAGCCCAAAGATGATCCAGATCGCAAACAACTGAAACCCTATCGGTGAAGGTAACACGATAAGCAGGGCGTTTACCTTGTGGATAGCTGCCGGTCACTTTCACCGGCTGCCCGTTTGCGCCAATAACGAGATCACCAATGCGAAGGTCGCCTATCGCCTTCCAGCCTGTCGGAGTGAGTACTGGAGTAGTAGCCTCAAGCGCTTTTCCTGTTCCCGTGGGCGCGGCCACCAGCACCGAGCGGCCCGCTGCCAGATGGGAAATTGCTTCGCGTTGGAAGGGATCGAGCGCAAAAGGATATTCGCTGGCAAAAGCTTCTATCAGGTCGTCAGCCACCGGCTCCTCCACTCTGCGCGGGTGTCTGGCTTGCGCGCGGCACGATGACCTTGAGGGCGCGCGCGGCTGAGGCTACCAGGATGGGGGTGCGTCCGCGTATTTCGCCATCCAGGGTGACATCCGCCGACTGGGCGGTTTCAATCGCCACTTGCCGCGCTTTGACATGCCGAATGCCAGGAAAGTGTCGGCTGATGGCTTCGCGCTTCCCCTCTACGGGCGCAGAAAGAGCCACCTGAGCCGCCGCAAGCAACTGGCGCAGATCAAATCGTTCGACAATCAAAATGTCTAAGAGGTGGTCGTGCAGTTCGACCCCGGCGAGGGTGAACGCCAACGGACCGCCAAAGATCGGAGAATTGATGACGGCCACCTGTAATGCCTGATAATGATAGGGCCGCCCTGGCTCGATGTCGTTCTCGGTTTCTTCGGGGGCCAGCGCGCAGGCTGGATCAGAAAAACGCAAGGTACAATCAAACGTCTGGGCGACGCTGACGGTCTCGACAGCGGCCAACGGATAGGTGAACCGGCCAAAACGCTCGCGCATCGTGGCGTCGGTTGCTAGCTGAGCGAAAGCGACATTCAGCCCCAGGGTCAAGGCATGGGTAAAGAAGGCATGCTCGCTGGAGACGCGATTGGGCGGGAGATCGCGCTGTTCTGGTTCTTCAACCGCTTGCAGCCTGTGAGGCGTGGTGACAGCCGGTTGTGCGCGGCCAAGGTCAACGTGCCTCACGCGGCCTGTGGCAATGATCTGACAGGCTTCGGCCAGTTCCAGCGGCAGCCGCAGCGAGCGGGCGAAATCGTTGGAGGTACCCAGCGGCAGGATGCCCAGCGGTAACTCACTATGCGCCAGATGCGTGGCGGCTGCGCCGACAGTGCCATCGCCACCGGCGGCAATGACCAGTTCGGTTCCCTCGGCTTGCCATTTGTCGGCCAGTGGCGGCTGTCCGTCCAGCGCCTTGACGTTGTATACATGGCTGATGCCGATGCCCTGTTGTTGCAGAAACAGATGGGCTGCATCGAGAGAAAGCTGTTCTTGATAGATATGCGGGCTGGCGATCACCAGCGCGCGGCGCGGGTGCGCGGGTTGGGATTCCATGCTGGTCCTTTTAGCACTGGGAAGAGAGGCGGCCACAAGGCCGCTCTTGACACTATACGGCTTTCGGCAGTATCATGCAAGTATGAAGCAGGCGGCGTTCCTGGGTTCACGATACGTGCGGTGTGGATGCCCACTGCCTTCCGGCGCAATCTCAGGCGCATTGTTTCTCCCTCTGCCTCTGCCAGAGAAGCGATATGCTCTAAAACAAAGAGAGCCAGGTCACAGCCAAAAGATGAGCCGGAACACAGCTTTTTCTTGCCAGGTCGTGTAAACTCTGTACAGAAAGAACGAACGAACCAGAGAAACCGAAAGCGTTCGTAAGCGAAAACAGATTTCTGGAACGTTTCTCTTTCTGGCAAGCACATTGGGCGCTTGTCGAATTATCCAAACGGAGCTGTTCAGCAGCCCGATGGGGCTGGTACAGCGAACAAAGCACAAAAAGGAGAAAGCGAACATGTCTGGTAGCGTCTTTTCATTCGATGTGGGTCTGGGTGCGTCGGTAAAGAAGTATCTGGTAGCTGTTGACAATGATGTGGACCAGTATCGGAGCACTCTCAACACGCAGGTTAATGATCTGTTGAACAGCTGGCAAAGCCCAAACAAGCAGAGCTTCATTGACGATTGGACCAAGTATAGCTGCGGGATGGATTACATCCACGATGCCGGCCCAAGGCTGGTCGCAGGTCTCACGCATGAGATCGACTTGATCAACCAGGCTGAGCAGGTTGGCTTCTAAAGCTCACGGGGTGTCGCGCATCTCTATGTTGCGACACCCCTCCTCTTTTTTTTGGGGAGATGGATACGATGGAGGACCAGATTACGCCGCGAAAGCCCTCACGCCTCTCTACGCTGCCAGGGGGCGAACTTCGCGCCATATGGGACGAAGGCCCAGGAGCGGTAATGCAGTTCTACCCGAAGGGGGATGGCGTCGTGCTGGACTACATTCGGGTGCGACGGGGAAATCACTCTGTCGGGGCGCCATTGTTCGCAAACGCGCTTCAGGCGGCTGGTATCTTCCAACCCCGGTTTGTCGAGAGTTCCCCAATCATCAACCCAACTCTCTCGAAGCTGATCCAATCTGGCGCGTCCTCGGACTTCGCCCAGGCGCATCGCTTCTTGCGCATTCAAGCCCTGGCCTTTGCGAAGGCGCTGGGAGCTACTATGCTCTGTTTAGAGATAGTAAAGAATCCTCATGGCAACTGGATCGCAAGAACCCAACTCTCCTATTAGGGCGGCGCAATTTTAATCGCCAGCCGCCGCTCTGATAATCCTCTCAATTCCCCCACTTCCGCCGATTGTTCTGCCTGTGTGCTGGGGCCGCGCGCCTCTCATCTGCGCCGCCGCGCCAGGATCAGCGCAGGCGCTGCCGCTGCCAGCAGCTTCTGGAGCATGCCCAACATCACTCTTGCCAGTCGGCCTTAACTGTGCTATCGTACATCACTGAGCAGCCAAACATATTCAGAGCAGAAGCAGCGATTGCTTTGTGGGAACGATGGCCTATGAAACCAGCGCCAACACGCGCCGCTCAGCTTGAATCGCGGCCACCCCTGAAGCGCCTGCGCGAGCGCGTGCAGGGGGCGATGAGCCGCCTGGGAAGCTGGGGGAAACGCCTGCTCTCACCCGGCCAGGAGACGGAGGCAGTTGAGGCGCAGCCGCCCGCGATCAAAGCCGAGGAAGCGGCGCGCGGGCACGAACGTGAACAAACCCCAGGCGCGGGAGCAACCGGGTCGGCGCGGCGTGTGGCCCCTGCGCGGCTCGGCCCGCCAGCGCGCAGCCAGCGTTCCTATTTGACGGAGCCGCTGACCGATACCGTGCCCAGGCGCGCGGAGAGAGGAAGTGTCGGTATGACACAAGCGCCAGGAGATGGCGCTGATGCGCTCGCTGCGCAGCGAGCGCGTGGCGTGCCTGAAGAGCAGGTGGCTGGCCCGGCGCGCCAACAGAGCGCGGAGGGGGAGCCGCCCGCCGGGTCAACGCCTGAGCAGGCTGAGGAGATGCGCCGGGCGCTGACGCGCAAGCTCTTGAAAGGGTCGCGCAATGGGATGCTGCTGACGCTGGAGCCGGGGTATGTGTGGTCGCAAGTGCTGGGGGTGCTGGAGGCGCGCCTGGTGGAAGCGCCGACGTTTTTTCAAGGTTCGGTGCTGAGCCTGGATACGCGGCGTCGCCCGCTGGAGCCACAGGAAATTGATGCGCTGCGAGCGTTGTTGGCCCCTTATGAGATGGCTTTCAAGGAAGTGGGGAGCGATGAATTGAACGATCCGCGTATCCTGCCGAGCGGCGCGGTGCGTCCGGCGTATTCAGGCGATACCACGCCGACCCTGGCTATCCGCGCCAGCGATGCGACCAATGCGCTCTTTACCAGGCGCACTATTCGTTCGGGCCAGCGGCTGCGCTACGAGGGTTCGGTGGTGGTGATGGGCGATGTTAATGCTGGAGCGGAAGTGATTGCGGGAGGCGATGTGCTGGTGTGGGGCGCACTGCGCGGAACGGTCCACGCCGGGTATCCAGGCAATGAAGCGGCGGTGGTTTGCGCATTGATGCTGGCGCCAGTTCAACTGCGCATTGGGGCGCTTGCCAGTCGCCCGCCAGAAGATGGCGACCTGGCGCCGCTGACGCCAGAAGTGGCGTCGGTGAAAAACGGTCAGATTGTCGTTGAAAGCTGGAATGCCGGGCGGGCCTCCCGCCGGTAAGCCAGGCCCTCTACCCAGGAGGAAGCATGGACAGTCGGGTACTTACGATTACATCGGGCAAAGGCGGCGTGGGTAAAACGACCACCGCCGCGAATCTCAGTACGGCGCTGGCGATGATGGGTCGCCGTGTGGTGGCGGTGGATGGTGATATTGGGCTGCGCAATCTGGATGCGGTGATGGGCCTGGAGAGTCACATTATTTATGATCTGGTGGATGTGGTTGAGGGACAATGCCAGTTGAGCCAGGCGCTCATCAAAGATAAGCGCCTGCCGGAACTGTATTTGCTGCCTGCCGCCCAGACCCGCGATAAGAATGCGGTTTCCAGCCTGCAAATGGAGCAGCTTTGCCATCAGCTGCGTCGGCAGTTCGAGTTTGTGGTTATTGATTGCCCCGCTGGAATTGAGCAGGGCTTCCGCAATGCGATTGTGGGCGCTGATGAGGTGGTGATCGTGACGAACCCGGAGATGTCGTCGGTGCGCGACGCTGACCGTATTATCGGCTTGATTGAGGCGGCGGGCAAGCCGGAGCCGCTGCTGCTGATTAACCGGCTGCGCCCTGAGATGATTCGGCGCGGCGACATGATGGATGTGACTGATGTGCTGGAAGTGCTGAATATCGGGTTGATCGGCCTGGTTCCCGAAGATGAGTCGGTCATTGTCGCCACCAATCGCGGCGAGCCGGTGGTGATGGAGCCAAAGTCACTGGCCGGAAAGTCGTTTACGAACGCGGCGCGGCGAGTGATGGGCGAAGATGTGCCGCTGGAAGAACTGGACGCGCCCCAAAACTTGCTTGATCGTCTGCGCCGCTTGATAAGCCCAGGCGCTCGCGCCGCCGAAAAAAGGGCCTGATCCTCAAGACCGGGAGGGTATGAGGCATGGGACTGTTTGATAAGCTGTTTGGACGGAAGAAACAACCCGCGCCATCAACGAGCGAGCTGGCGCGCGAGCGCCTGACGCTGATGCTGGTGCATGATCGGCTGAAGCTGACGCCTGATCTGCTGGACCGCATTAAAGGCGAATTGCTGGAAGTAATCTCCAAATATGTGGAGATTGATGAGTCCGGCGTAGATGTGGAACTGACCCATACCGAGCACTCAGATAAGCTGGTGGCGCGTATGCCGGTCAGACGCCAGCGCCTGCATTTTGAGCGCGATGTGCTGGAGCCGGGCATGGGGAATCCGATTGTGGCGGCGGCGGCGCTTGCCAAGATTCACCAGCCCCCAGCCGATGCCGCCAGCCCGCCTGCTGCGCCTGAGCAGGCCAGCGCCCCATCGTCTGGCGATCAGACGCAAGAGGTGTCGGCCCCGAAGACCCAGGAAACGCCTGCTGCGCCAGCCTCTGAGGCGGCCCCGGTATCTGAGACGCCTGCTGGCTCTGCTGAAAAAGGGGAGGAGTCGGCCACGCCAGCGGCGACGAAAGCTGCTGCGACGGAGGCGGCGGCCCAGCCAGGGGCTGAAGCGGAGCAGCCAGCAGCAGCGGAGGCCGCGCCAGCGCCAGATGCTCCCCAGGAAACGCCCGCGTTGCCTGCCGAGGGCAGCGCGGCCCCTGCGGGCGATTCAGCGCCCGGCGCCTCTGCCGCTGAAGGGACTGCGCCGACAGAGACACCCGCGCCAGCAGCGACGCCGACCAAGGGATAGCCCATTTGGGCTGTTGCTCTTGTATGACTGGGCCGTTAGATATATAGTACGCTCACTTTAGAGCAGAACCACTATGCTCTCCCTGTTTTGATGGAAAAAAGCGGGGAGTCTATGCTGTGCGCTCATCATCGCAGAGAGAACAAACCTCGTAGCAGGCTATTTTTGAGGAGGGCCATTCATGCAAATTCGGGATACAGACCCCCGGCAAGCCCCAGGCAGCGGCTCGCTGGCGCAGTTAGGAGGAGACGCCAGCGGGGGCCTGACGCCGACACCCACCACGACGGTGGTTACGTCAAGCCTGGGTACACGGGCAGAGATGCAGGCGGTGATGGAGACCGAGTTTACCAGGGTGGCTTCGTCCCTTTCAACGCTGCATAAGCGTATGGAGCAGTTGATTCAGGAGAATGATCGCCTGCGCCGCGAGCTGGCGGCGTTGCGCGCCGGGGCCAACGTGGTCGTGGAGATCGAGGGCCGCCGCTTCGCTCTCACGCCCGAAAACGGCTAGCAGGCTCAGGAGCAGAAGCAAGCCGTATCGGTGGCCTGTTGATAGGCCACCGATACGGCTTGCTTCTTTAACCTTCTTTGGCGGCCATATCCACGCCGCGATGCAGGTCTTCGACGCCCAGCGATCCCGCGCCATTGGACGGGGCAGGCTCCAGCGCCTCGGCCAGCACTTCGGAGGCGTCGGAGACAGGGACAAAGCGCATCTGCTCGCGCAGGTCTTTAGGCAGGTCTTCCAGGTCAGGCTCGTTGCGTTTGGGTATGATGACCGTTTTGATGCCCGCGCGATGCGCCGCCAGCACCTTCTCTTTCAGTCCCCCGATGGGCAAGACCTTGCCGCGCAGCGAGATTTCGCCGGTCATCGCCACGTCCGAGCGCGCCTTGCGCCCGCTTGCCAGCGAGGCCAGGGCGGTAGTCATGGTCACGCCCGCCGATGGGCCGTCTTTGGGGGTCGCGCCAGCCGGAATGTGAATATGAATGTCCTTCTCCTCAAAGACAGCGGGGTCAATGCCCAGCGCCCCCGCGTTGGAGTGGACGTAGCTGAGCGCGGCCTGCGCCGATTCGCGCATCACTTCGCCAAGCTGGCCGGTCAGAATCAGCCGATTCTCTTTGCCGGGCGTCATGGCAGCCTCGATAAAGAGGATGTCGCCGCCAACGGGGGTCCAGGCCAGGCCGGTGACAACGCCTGGGCGGTCAATGCGTTCGGCCACTTCTTCCATGAAATGCGGGCGGCCCAGCAGTTCGGGCATCTGGTCGGCGGTGATCTGGAACGGTCCCGCCTGGCCCTCTGCGATACGCATGGCAATCTTGCGGCAGACGGTGGCAATTTCGCGCTCCAGATTGCGCACGCCAGCCTCGCGGGTGTATTCGTTGACGATGCGCCGAATTGCCCCGTCATCAATGCTGATCTCGTCTTCTTTCAGGCCATTGGCCTTGATTTGCTTGGGCAGCAGATAGCGCCGGGCGATATGGATTTTCTGCTCTTCGGTATAGCCCGAAAGCTCCAGAATCTCCATGCGGTCACGCAGCGGCGGCGGGATCGGCTCCAGCGAGTTAGCCGTAGCGATGAACATGACTCTGGAAAGATCAAAGGGTAGATCGAGGTAGTTATCACGGAAGTTATAGTTTTGCTCGGGGTCCAGCACCTCCAGCAAAGCGGAAGATGGGTCGCCGCGCCAGTCTGCGCCGACTTTATCTACCTCGTCAAGCATCATCACTGGATCGTTCGCGCCTGTGCGGCGGAGTGTCTGGATGATGCGTCCGGGGAGCGCGCCGATATAGGTGCGGCGGTGGCCGCGAATCTCGGATTCGTCGTGAATGCCACCCAGCGACATGCGCGCAAACTCGCGGCCCAGCGCGCGGGCGATGGATTGGCCCAGCGAGGTTTTGCCGACGCCCGGCGGGCCAACAAAGCAGAGGATCGGTTCGCGCCCCACCCACGTAGGGGTTTTCTGCTCTTTGCCGTTAGAACTCATCTCGATGCCGACCTCGCTGCCCAGGCGGTCCTCTTTGAGTCGGCGCACAGCCAGATATTCCAGAATGCGATCTTTGATCTTTTCCAAATCGTAGTGATCTTCATCCAGCACCGCGCGGGCGTGCGCCACATCTATCTTCTGGCCGGTACTTTTGCTCCAGGGGAGGCTGACCAGGATGTCAAGGTAGGTGCGGATGACCGAATATTCGGGCGAAGCGGCGGGCAGCTTCTCCAGCCGCGAGAGTTCGCGCATGGACTCTTTTTTGGCCTCGTCGGACATTCCCGCCTGCTCGATCTGCTCGCGGAGCTGGTTGATGGTAGCGGCTTCTTCGCTCTCTTCGCCCAGTTCCTTCTGGATGGCTTTAAGCTGCTCGCGCAGGAAATATTCGCGCTGAGCCTTGCCCATCTCTTCCTGGGCCTGGCTCTGAATCTTTTTGCCCAATTCCAGCACTTCCAGTTCTTTGGTCAGGAATTGGGTCATGACGCGCAGCTTCTCCTGAACGGAATCTTCCTCCAGCAGCCCCTGGCGCATATCCAGGTCCATCTGCACGCTGTTGGCGATCAGGTACACGACCTGGCGTGGGTCGTCAATATTGAGGGCCGCCAGCGCCAGTTCGTTAGGCAGATACTGCACCAGGCTCACCAGGCGCTGGAAAAGCTGAACAGCGTTGCGCTTGAGTGCTTCCAGTTCCACGCCATCTTCCACCACCTCCGACGCTACCTCGACCCGCGCTACCAGATAGGGCTGCTCCGCGATGTATTCCTGAATGCGGATGCGCTCCAGCCCCTGCACAATAATCTGGATCGCGCCGTCGGGCGTGCGCAGCATCCGCGCGATGCGCGCCGCTGTGCCAATGCGGAAGGTGTCATCCGGTCCGGCGGATTCAACCTCCGGCGACTTCTGAGCGACCAGGCCCACCAGGCGATTGGCGCGCATGGCGTCGTCAATCAGCTTGATCGAGCGTTCCTGACCGACACCCAGCGGCATCATGGTCAGCGGGTAGACCACCGTCTCTTTCAGCGGCAGGATCGGCAGCGTATCCGGGATGGTGATGCGGCGCTCGTCTTCAGCCTGCGCGCGCGGGCGCGTCTCTATGGCTTCTGGGGCTGGCTCCTCAGCCTCGCCTGGCTCTGGCGCTTCGCCTTCTTCGTCCCTGGAGGGCTGCTCTCCAGTGATGTAGGCGCCAGCAGCAGATGTCCCTTTGACCGCTTCCTCTAACTCATCCAGCAGTTCTTCCAGTTTTTCCAGGTCTCCTTCCATCAGTTCGGTATCTTCTGCGGCGGCGGCGACTTCGTGATTTTTTCGCTCTTCAGGCATGCGTCATGTCCCCTTTGCTGCTCACTACCAGCGGCCCGCTGGCCGGAGCGTGATAGTGGCGCGGGGTAGGATTGCTACCAGTTTCGCCGCTTTCTGGAGTACTCTGCTCGCTTTCGCGCGTTTTCTGGTCGGGAGTCTCCAGTGGAAGGCGGAATGGCTTTGGCTCGCTGGGCGCGGCTTTGGGCAGCAGTACGCGCAAAAAGCCATCGTCATAATGCGCCTCGACGCGGGCGTGTTCGATGTCAATAGGGATAAATATCTCAACTCTGAAGGGGCCATAGCGAATCTGCGCTTCATGGTAACAGATGGACTCGTCGTGTTCGTGGTCGTCATGGCGTTCGCCGCTGACCACCAGGGCGTCGTGATACAGGGTGACATCAATATCGTCTTCGCGCATCCCGGCCAGTTCGATCTTGACGGTAATGGCGTTGGGCGTCTCGTGGATGTCTGCGGGCGGACGCCACTGGCTGGGCCGATGCAGGAAGGCTTGCTGCTGACTCTGGCGCACCAGTTCGTGCCAGAGTTGGTGATAGCGGCGCTCAAGCTCTTGCTGTGAGCCTTGAATGTAGCGAGAGGTAACAGAGCGATAACGCAAGCGCATAGGAAATCACCTCGGTTTCTGGGTCCGCGCGGCCTGGAACGCGGGCATGGCTCTATCCATTCGCTGTGGGCAGGTCTTTTTCGCCACTGGCAAGCTCGGCCTGGCACGTCTGGCAGAGATACTCATATTCGGAGCGTTCTTCAGAGAGGGCATCGCTGGGTACAAGCTGGGCTTGCTGGCGCAAGGTGGACTTGCCGCAGCGGGTACACTGCACGTAGCTGACGGGAAAGGCGGTGCGCCGCGTGCCAAGAATATCTTCTTGCATAGCCAAAACCTCCTGTATAGCTGGGGATACGCTGCCGATGCTGGATTGTGCGCGCCTGAAGCGCGGGAATCCATTCCTGATTATGGCATGCCGGGCAGGTGAAATGCAAGGTATTCTGCTGAGCCTGGCGTCAGACAACACGCGGCGGGAGCGGCAGGAGCCACACCCCCCACCGGGCGCCGCCAGGGACGGCGGCGGTACAGGCAGGAAGCCGCCTGTACCGCCAGCCTCCGTGCTGGCGCGGGCGGGGCGGGTGTGGCGCCTGGGCGTTCGCTACAAGTGTCAGGAAAGGAGGGATGCCGGACCCAGCACGCGATCATCGCCAAGCCGTCGGGTAATGCGCCGCTCGTCCAGATGTTCCAGCAAAGCCAGCATATATTTGCGCGAGGTATTCAGCAGGTCGCGGGCCTCGGCAACGGTGATGGTCTGGCGCCCGCGCAGGTGGGCAACGATGCGCCGGATGGCTTCGTCATAGGCGTCGCGGCTGAAGAGGAACGCATCGCTGATCTTGACGAGCGCGCCTTGATCGATCAGCGCGGCGGTAACATCCGGCCCAACCGCCGCCTCGATCTCAGGACGGCCCGGTGGGCTGAAAGGGTCTGCGTGAAACTGACGCATCAAGGCATCCACTTTGCGCTGCTGATCGGCAGTAAAGCGCGGCGCGTGGTCGGGCAGACGCACAGCCGAGGC
Organism: Ktedonobacterales bacterium; assembly: GCA_036557285.1. Taxonomy (NCBI): domain Bacteria; kingdom Bacillati; phylum Chloroflexota; class Ktedonobacteria; order Ktedonobacterales; species Ktedonobacterales bacterium. The sequence goes on along the minus strand of DATBHW010000052.1, from coordinate 88,475 downwards.
CGAGGCTGCCTCGGCCAGATCGCCTGCGGCCACCAGGGCCGCTAATACGTCGCTGGCCTGGCGCGGCGAAAGACCCAGCCGCCCGCGCCATTCTTCCCTGGGCAAGCCTGCGCGCAGTGGGTACTGGCGGTGATGCTCAGCGGCAATCGCTCTGGCCGCTTCGCGCAGCCGCTCCCAGACAGGCGCGGCAAAATAAAACGCTCCCACCCGTGTGACCTGCCCTTGCTCCGCTAATGTCTCCAGGGCAGCGCGCGCTTCTGCTAATGAGAGGCCGCTGCGCCGACTGGCTTCCTCTTCTTCGTAGCCCTGGAGGCCATGCAGCGCATACCCTGGCGGGGCTGCGCCTGATTTCTTACTGTCCGGGCGACGTGGGCCAGCGCCCGCCGCGCCGTTGAGGGCTGTGAACATGACTTCTTCGGGCGCGCCGCGTTCAAGAATCTCCAGGGCGGCCAGCACAGCGGGCTGACGGCGTTTGTGATTGCGTGGCTGGGTGTCAATGATTTCGCCGCCGCCGATGGTGAGGCTGGGCGAAGGGATACGCAGGATAAAACGGTCACGCCGGACGACAGCCACTGGCTCGGCCAGCTTCAACTGCGCCCAGCCGCGCTCGCCGGGCCGCAACTCGTCGCTCTCCAGCAGCCGGACACGCGCCCGCGCTTCTTTAGCGCCAACATAGAGATCAACTTCGGCGTTGTGGGTGAGTGGGCGCGGCGCGCTGCCCAGCAGTTGCAGGCGCGCGTCAAGCAGGGTTGTGGTTCGCAATCGCCCCGGCAAGCTGATAACATCGCCGCGCGCCAGATCGGTTTTGGCGACGCCCACCAGATTCATCGCGGCGCGCCCGCCGGGCTGGGCGGTCTCCACGCTGGTTTTGTGTGTCTGAAGGCTGCGAATGCGCGCCCGCAAGCCCTGGGGCAGTATCTCGACTTCCTGGCCGACGCTGACCGAACCATCCAGCAAGGCGCCGGTGACGACAGTGCCAAAGCCCTGGATGGTAAAGACGCGATCAACCGGCAGGCGCGGGCGGCCACTGTTCTGGCGGCCAGGGGTCGTTTCCAGCAGGCGATCCAGTTCCGCCAATAGTTCAGGCAGGCCCGCCCCGCTGTAAGCCGAAACCGGCAGGATGGGCGCGCCCGCGAGCGTGGTCGTGCTGAGCCGGGCGGCCACTTCTTCGCGCACCAACTCGCGCCAGTCTTCCTCCACCAGATCGCACTTGGTCAGCGCGACAATTCCCCGACTGACACGCAGCAGATCGAGGATCGCCAGATGCTCTTCGGTCTGGGGCATGATGCCCTCATCGGCGGCGACGACCAGCAGGGCCAGATCGATGCCGCCGACACCGGCCAGCATGTTCTTGATAAAGTTTTCGTGGCCTGGAACATCAACGATGCTGACCTCGCGCCCGCTGGGCAGGCGCAGCCAGGCGAAGCCAAGATCAATGGTCATCCCGCGCGCTTTTTCTTCGGCCAGGCGGTCCGGGTCAATGCCGGTGAGCGCGGTGACAAGGGTGGATTTGCCGTGATCAACATGTCCGGCGGTTCCGATACAACTCATGACTGAGAACTCATAGCTGGGCAAGAGGGTATGGGTGCATGCAGGTCAACGCCCCTTTCCGCTGATTATAACCCCTGGCGGTCTGCGGCTGCCAATTTGGCATCTGAAATATCACCGCCTGGCTTGTGGATAACTTTGTGGATAAAGATGTGGATAAGTGCCGATTTATCCCCAATTGACTGTGGATAAAGCGAGAGCAGGTTCCTCAAGCGGCAATGTATGGACGTTTATTGGCAGATTATGCTGACAAAGATGGCATTTTATCCACATATCCACAACCAAAGCTCAGCAGGAGCGATTTGCAAAGTGAAGGAATCGAGTGTATAAAAGAAGATGCCGCCTACTTCATGGCCCCAAAGATGCTTATGTGTTTTGCAAGCTAATGGTATAATCGTCTTTAGAACTGCTGTTCGATATTGTTGGGCTGAGAGCCAGTGTTTCTCTCAAGAGAGCGTGTCTCATGGAAAAGTTGCTGCCGCAGAATATCGAGGCCGAGGAGGGAGTACTCGGCAGCATCATTATTGACCCGGAGGCGGTGGTCCAGGTTGCCGACTTTCTGCGCCCCGAAGATTTCTACCGCGACGCGCATCGCGCGATTTTCCAGGCGGTGCTTGATCTCTATGCAGAGCGCGGCCCGGCTGATCTGATTACGCTGTGCGATGAACTTCAGCGGCGTGGGCGGCTGGAAGAGGTGGGCGGCGCGGCGTATATCTCATCGCTGGTGAACGCGGTGCCGACCAGCGCCAACGTCGAATACTACGCGCGCATTGTGGAGCGCGAATCTATCATGCGGCGGCTGATTCACGCTGCCGGGCAGATGGCGGCGCTGGCCTATAACGAAAGCGACGCCAATATTGCCCTCGATAAAGCCGAGCAGTTAATCTTCTCCATCAGCCAGCGTTATAACCGCTCCGATTTTGACGACCTGCGCACCCTGCTGGAAGACTATTATGAGAAGCTCGACAAACTGCACGAGCAGCGCGGCTCGCTGGTCGGCCTGCCAACTGGTTTCCACGATCTGGATAAAATGACCGGCGGCCTGCAAAAGTCCGATCTCATCATTCTGGCGGCGAGACCGGCTGTAGGCAAAAGCGCCCTGGCCTTGTCGCTCGCTTATAATACCGCGCTCAAGAAGAATCGCGTGGCGTTTTTCGCGCTGGAGATGAGCAAAGAACAACTGGTGCAGCGCCTGCTGGCAATGGATACGGGCATCGATCAGCAGCGGCTGCGCACGGGGATGATCGAAGATGAGGAGTGGGAACGCATCAGTCGCGCTATCGGGCGGCTCTCGCAGATCGATCTGTATATTGATGATACGGCGGGTATCTCCACGATGGAGATGCGCAGCAAGGCGCGCCGTCTGGCCGCCGAACGTGGTATTGATCTGGTGATCGTTGATTATCTGCAATTGATGCAGGGCCACGCTGGTGGGCGCAACGAGAACCGCGTGCAGGAGATTTCGGAGATTAGCCGGAACTTGAAGGCGCTGGCCCGCGAATTGGATGTGCCGGTGCTGGCGCTCTCGCAGCTTTCGCGCGCGGTGGAGAGCCGACAGTCGCGGGTACCCCAGCTTTCCGATCTGCGAGAGAGTGGCTGTTTGACAGGGGAGACGCTGATCTATCTGCCTGATGAGGGGAGCTATCGGCGCATTGATAGCCTTGTTGGGCAGAGCGGCTTTAACGTCCTGGCGCTTAATACAGAGACATGGAAGCTGGAGCCACGCCCGGTGCTGCGCGCCTTCTCAACCGGGCATAAGCTGGTATATCAGCTCAAAACACAGCTTGGCCGCAGCATTCGGGCAACCGGCAATCACCAATTCTTAACCATTGAAGGCTGGCGGCGGCTTGATGAGATGAAGCCTGAGATGCGTATCGCCTTGCCGCGCACGTTGCCCGGCCCGCAAACAGCGACGGTGCCTCAAGAAGAATTAGCACTGCTGGAAGCGATGGGCATTGATGGGCTACGCTCCTATGAAAAGTTTGTTCCGGCCTGTGTCTTCGCCCAGCCGCGAGAAGAAATTGCCTGCTTCTTGCGACATCTGTGGGCGACGGATGGAACAGCCTGGTCTCATATAACTCATGCCCCCACCATCTATTATGCGACGAGCAGCCTCAAATTAGTGACTGATGTGCAGTCCTTGCTTTTGCGTCTGGACATCAATGCCAGGGTGATATGTGTCCCACAACCAAATAAGGGGCGCGATCAATACCATGTGGATGTTTCTGGGAAGCCCGATCAAGAGCGATTCATTAACCAAATTGGAATCGTCGGCGAGCGCAAGCAAAAGATGCTGGAAGGGGTGCGGGCATATCTAGCAACTCGCACTGCGAATACCAACCGTGATGTGGTTCCCCGCTCTGTTTGGCGAGAGATCGTATATCCGGCCCGCGTGGCTGTTGGCATGACGGAGCGACAGATGCAAGCTGCGATAGGTGTAGCCTATTGTGGCAGCACTTTGGCTAAGAGCAATCTCAGCCGGGAGCGCGCCACTCGTGTAGCTGAGGTAGTACGTTCAGAGGAGTTGATGCAGCTTGCGAGCAGCGATGTGTACTGGGATGAGATTGTTTCTATTGAGTTGGATAGTGAAGAAGAGGTGTACGACCTGACAGTAGAGGGTCTGCATAACTTTGTGGGCAACAATATCATTGCTCACAACTCGATAGAGCAAGATAGCGATATAGTATTGTTTATCTATCGAGATGAAATCTATAATCCAGACAGTGATCGCAAAAATATCGCCGATATTATTGTTGCCAAGCACCGCAACGGGCCGATTGGGCAGTTCAGCCTGTACTTCAAGTCCAGCCAGACGCTGTTCCGCAACCTTGATCTCCATGGGACGCAGCCGTAGGAGTGTAGTCGTATGCCAGCCTTCAGTGGTTTTCCTGCCGGGAAGAATCCCTCGGTCCCGCTGCCGGAGCAGTTTTTTACCGCGCTGCTGCCGGAGATTGAGGATTACGCCGAACTGAAGGTGACGCTGCATCTCTTCTGGAGGCTTTCGCAGAAGCGGGGGACGCCGCGCTGCGCCAGCGAGCGTGAACTGGCTGCCGACCCGATCTTGCGGCGGAGCCTGCGGCGCAAGGGCGATCCGCGCCCGCCGGAGGAACGATTGCGCGCGGGGTTGGAACTGGCGGTGGCGCGCGGTACGCTCCTGTGTGTGCGGCTGCGATTGGATGATGAACTGGTGGGCTGGTACTTTTTCAATACGGAGCCGAGCCGCCAGGCGGTGGCGCAGCTTCGGGAGGGCGAACTGCCCGCCGAACGATTGTTGAAGCTGGAGGGTCCGGCGGGCGAGGCTGGCGCGTCGTTTGCAGCAGGCGCTATCTCGGTGGAAGTGGACCAGCCCACGATCTTTACGCTCTATGAGCAAAACATCGGTCTGTTGGTACCGCTGCTGGCTGATGAACTGAAGGATGCCGCTGAGCATTACCCCGAAGACTGGATTATGGACGCTTTCCGCGAGGCGATGCAGCAGAATAAACGCAACTGGAGCTATATTCGCGCCATTCTGCGGCGCTGGGAAACCGAAGGCAAAGGAGGGGTGAGTCATGGAACGCCTGGGCGATTCGCTCGCTAATTATCCGCAGCGTCGTCAGCAGCCGCCCAATGGCAACGGGCCATCCGAGCAGCTTTCGCTGGATCACCTGCTGGATGAGGCTAGCAGAGAACATGGCGCGGCCAGGTCACAAACGAAGGCCAGTCGGCGGCAGGACGGCGATCAAGCCTGCCCGATCTGTCATGGCGCGGGCTATCTTGGGCAAGACTTGCCGGTGGACGACCCCAATTTTGGCAAGATTGTGCCTTGCGTCTGCAAAGAGAAAGAACTCAAAAATAAGCGTCGTCTGGAACTGGGGCGGCTTGCCAGGCTCGATTCGCACTGGGACCAGACCTTTGATACGTTCGATCAGAGCGTCCCCGGCGTTCAGGAAGCGTATCGGATGGCGCACGCCTACGCGGATGACCCGCAAGGATGGCTGGTCTTGAGTGGCCCGGTTGGCTGTGGCAAGACCCATCTGGCGGCGGCGATTGCCAATGTCTGCCTGGAGCATGATAGCCTGGTGATTTTTTCGACGGTTCCTGAACTTCTGGATCATCTGCGCACCGCGTTTGCCCCCAGCAATGAGATGCCCTATCACGAATTGTTTGATCGCATTCGGGAGGCGTATTTGCTGGTGCTGGATGATCTGGGTGTGGAGCATTCTACGGCCTGGGCAACGGAAAAACTTTTCCAGATCATCAACTATCGCTACGAGTACCGCATGCCCACGATTATTACGACCAATACGGACTTGAAGGGCCTCGATCTGCGCATTCAATCGCGCCTCTTTGATCTGGGGCTGGCGCGCCGCTGTCATATCAAGGCAGCGGATTATCGCCCGCGCAATGTGCCTGCCAAACAGGGACGCCGCTCCTAGCGGGAGATGTATGCGCTGGCTGCTTCACGATTGATTGGTTGGCGGCGGTTTGGCGGGAGCCAGAAAGGCGCGATCAGTGACCAGGCGGTGTGGGTGAAAGGCGTGGTTAGAGAGTTGGGCTGGCGCTGCGCTTTTGGGTTCCTGGTCGCTCTCTGAAGCGCCAGATGTCTGCTCTCGCGGGCGCGTGGGCAGCCGCAGCGGGCGGGGGGTTTCGCGCCCGCGCAGGGGAATGGTTGGCGATTTCGGCGGCAGCGCCCTGGTTGGGGCGCCGGTGGTGATTTCATCGTCGGCTGGCGTCTCGTTGGCTGCGGGGGCTGCCTCTGCTCGCGCCTCTTCAGAAGCCTCGCTCTCTTCATGGGCGCTGAGATAGCGCAGGGGGATATTACCGATGGTCAGCGTATCCCCATCTACCAGCCGCTGAGGCGAACTGAGGCGCTGCCCGTTGAGGGCGGCGCCGTTGCGGCTGCCCAGGTCTTGCACGTACCAGCCGGTTTCCTGACGGAGAATCTGCGCGTGCTGGCGGGAGATCGAGGCGTCGGGAATGAAGACATCGCACTCGCTGCTGCGGCCAATCGTGATCACCGCTTTGTTGAGTTGAAAGACCTGTCCTGCTCCTGGCCCGCCGCTGAGCAAGAGCCGCCCGCCAGAGATTTCTGGCTGAGCAGGCTGAGGGCGCAGCGCGGGAAGCGCGAGGGTTTCACCGTCGTGAGCGCCGCCATCCTGCTCCTGCTGCGAAGCGGGCCGGGCGTTCTGGCGCATCTGGCGCAGTGGGTCTTCATAGCGAAATCGCTGGCCGCCAATCTCCAACAGATCGCCATCCTGAAGCGGCGCCAACCCCCAGATCTTCTGCCCGTTGACGGACGTGCCGTTCATGCTGCCGCGATCCATCAGATAGGCGCGGCCACGATCCAGGCGCAGTTCGGCGTGGTAGCGCGAGGCCAGATCGGTCTCCAGCAGGATGTCGTTATCACGTTCGCGGCCCAATAAGATCACCTGGCGGCTGAGCGCGACCCGGCGCTGGAGGTAAGGGCCATCGAGATGCACCAGGACGCCCCAGGTGACACCTGGCCCCAGCGGCTCGCGCTGGCGTTCTTCGAGGCTTTCGCTGACCGGAAGGATGCGCACAGCGCGGCTCGCCTGGCGCAGACGCAGTTGGCGGGGGTCGAATGGCGGGGCCAGCAGCAGAAAACCGGCGCTGATGCCCAGCGGGAGCATCCAGCCGATCACCGCAACCCAGGCCAGCCAGAGCAGCACTTCGGAAACGCTCAGCGCCGGTCCTTGCAGGTCTAGCCGGGTCTGACTCCAGATAATGGCTGGCAGGATACAGACAGCAGCAGCCAGACACCCCAACATAGCGCCTGCCAGTTGGCGCGGCGTGCCACGCCTGCGAGCGAGCGCATACGTGGCGACTCCCGCCGCGACCAGCAGGCTGCATCCCAAACCACCGTAGCAGCCCGCGCGGAACCACATAGGGAAATTTGCCGTGATCACTATGCCCCTCATTCCATCGGCCAGATGTTTTGCTGCTGGCGCTCTGCCGCAATATCAATCACACGAGTAATTGGTTCAATGCCGTGATCGTGTTCGCTATCGCCTTGCTGGTTGGCCTGCCGCCCCAGATTGTGCTGTCCCAACAGCGATGTTTCCCAGAACTCCTGTACGGTGCTGGTTGGCCCCAGCGCCACGCCTAGAAAGGCATGGGAGGCGCTGATATAGATAAACGGGCGCATATGCAGGCTCTCGATGGCCGAGGCCATTGTTAACGTAGTTTCCACACACATGCCTATCCCCGATTGCAGCAAATCTTTGGGAAGCAGGATATTTTCGACCTGTGGCTGGCCGTAGTGAATGGTAATGCGGCTGTAGCGGATATGGTAATCCTGCTCCAGAGTGTCATAGATGGCGTTGACCTGATTGATGACATCTTGCTGGGAACCATCATACCCGATCAGCGAGGTCGTGCCGGGATAGAGCGAGGGGTTGTCTTTGATGCGCTGAGTGGTGCGATCAAGCAACTGGCGGATAGCAGGGTCTTGTGGCGTGACCCAGCCCGCCAGGAAATCAGCGTCGCTTCGGCCCTGCGGGTCTATCCAACTCATGGCGCGGCTGCTGAGCAGACGCAGCGGCTTGCTATCTTCGCAGGATTTGCCCGACGCATCGCGCACGCGCAAGACCACCTGGCTATCTCGATACGAGACGTTTGCCAGCGTGTCAATGACGCCAGGGAGAATGGGGGGATGAAAGTCCTGCGTTTTCCAGCCAGGCGTGGCGTCTACAGCAATGGGCTGCTCTAGCGAGAAGTTTGGAATCTGGACGCTCAGCGTGATGTGCTGGGGCGCTGCGCTGCGATAGCGCACCGTGAGCAGCCTGGGAAGGTTGCTATAGAAGCCGGTCAGCAATCTTGGCCGGTCGCTCCTGTCGGCGGCCAGCGCCTGCGGGGCAAGGCTCCAGGTAAACTCAGCGCCGCACGACCCCTGGCCGTAGCTGGCGTAGGCTTGCTGATAGAGTTGATAGGAGCGCAGACCACCCCCCACGTACACGGCAGCGGCAAGGAAAAGGCCGAGCAGGAAGAGGCCAAGTTTCAGCGCGCGTTTCCCCAGGATGCTCATGAGCCAGGTTCCGATGCTGTATAGGCTTGCTGTATCGCAATGCGGTTGAATCTACGAAGGCCCGGCGCAGGCGGACGCGCTCCGGGGAGCGTGGAGATGATGGGGGTTGCCTGCCCTCTCCTGTCCTCCTGGCAGCACCAGGGTAGCACAGGCGCGGCATCTCAACAAGGGAAAGTAGTACTTTTGGGGAATAGAGACGCCAGAGAACGTTACTGTGAGTGTCAGGAGGATGGGCAGCGCATGCGCTGCCCATCCTCCTGACGGGGCGCTAGGCGCTCTGGACTCCGGCGGGTGTCTTGCGCTCGAAGGCCAGGCCGTTGCCGAGCGGCGCGACATCAACGACAATGGTATCGCCGTCGCTGAACGCGCCCTGAAGCAGCAGCTTCGAGAGCGGATTTTCGATCTCGCGCTGAATCGCTCGCTTGAGCGGGCGCGCTCCAAAGACGGGATCGTAGCCTTCGCGGGCCACCAGGTCTTTGGCGGCGTCGCTCAGTTCCAGCGTAATCTTGCGATCCGCCAGCCGCTTTTGCAGGCTGCGCGTCTGTATCTCGACGATCTGCTTGATCTGCTCCTGCCCCAATGCCTGGAAGACGATAATCTCGTCAATACGATTGATGAACTCTGGCCGGAAGTATTCGTGCAGGCGCTCGCGTGTCTCTTTGGCAAGCTCGTCGTCGGTCAGGCCGTCCAGTTCATGGAGCCACTGATTGCCCAGGTTGCTCGTCATGATGACCACCGTGTTCTTGAAGTCCACGGTGCGCCCGTGTCCATCGGTCAGGCGGCCATCATCCAGCAGTTGCAGCAAGACGTTAATGACATCGGCGTGGGCCTTCTCGATCTCGTCAAAGAGGACGACGCTGTAGGGTCGGCGGCGCACCGCCTCGGTCAACTGGCCGCCCTCGTCGTAGCCGACGTAGCCGGGGGGCGCGCCGATCAGACGGCTGACGGTGTGCTTCTCCATGTACTCGGACATATCAATGCGCACCATCGCCTGCTCGTCATCGAACAGGAACTCTGCCAGGGCGCGCGCCAGTTCGGTCTTGCCGACGCCGGTTGGCCCCAGGAAGATGAAGCTGCCCAGCGGGCGATTCGGGTCTTGCAGGCCCGCCCGCGAGCGCCGCACTGCATCCGAGACGATGGCAATCGCCTCGTCCTGGCCGACAACGCGCTGCCGGATGCGCTCCTCCATGTTGAGCAGCTTCTGTACCTCGCTTTCCATCATGCGGGTGACGGGGATGCCGGTCCAGCGAGCGACGATCTCGGCGATGTCTTCGGCGGTCACTTCCTCTTTGAGCATGCGCCGACTCTGCTGAAGCTCGTCCAGGCGCGCCTTGGCTTCCTCAAGCTGGCGCTCCAGATCGGCGACGGCCTTCTTCTTCTCCAGGTGCGCCGCCCAGGCGTCGGAGGTATTGCGTTCCTGTGCCGAGCGGAAGGCGCGCTCCAGATCGATCTGCGCCTGATCTAGCTGTTCGTTCAGGGCGCGAATGCGGGCAATTGGCTCCTGCTCGCTCTCCAGGTGCATCTGAATGGCGCGCTGCTGTTCGCGCAGACTTGCCAGTTCGTGATCAACGCGCGCCAGACGCTCCAAGCTGGCGGGGTCGTCTTTCTGCCGCAGTTCTTGCTGCTCGCCCACCAGCAGGCCGATCTTGCGCTCGACATCGGCCAGTTCGACGGGCTTGCTGTCCAGCGTCACGCGCAGACGGCTGGCGGCTTCGTCCACCAGATCGATGGCTTTATCCGGCAAAAAGCGATCAGTGATGTAGCGGTGCGAGAGTTCGGCGGCGGCCACCAGGGCTTCATCGGTGATGCGGATGCCGTGATGTACCTCGTATTTGATGCGCAGGCCGCGCAGAATCTCCAGCGTTTCTTCGACGGTTGGCTCACCAACCATCACCGGCTGAAAGCGCCGTTCCAGGGCGGCGTCCTTCTCGATGTACTTGCGATATTCGTCCAGGGTCGTTGCGCCGATGCAGTGCAGTTCGCCGCGCGCCAACATCGGCTTGAGCATGTTGGAGGCATCCATCGCGCCTTCGGCTGCGCCCGCCCCGACGACGGTATGTAGTTCATCAATGAAGAGGATGATCTGGCCGTTGGAAGACGTGACCTCTTGTAAGACAGCTTTCAGGCGATCTTCGAATTCGCCCCGGAACTTGGCTCCGGCGATCAGCGCGCCCAGGTCCAGCGCGACGACGCGGTGATCGATCAGCGTCGTGGGCACGTCTTTATTGACGATGCGGTTTGCCAGTCCTTCGGCGATAGCCGTTTTTCCAACGCCCGGCTCGCCGATCAACACGGGGTTATTTTTGGTGCGGCGGCTCAGCACTTGAATGACGCGGCGAATCTCTTCATCGCGGCCAATCACCGGGTCGAGCTTGCCCTGTTCGGCCTGCGCGGTGAGATCGCGGCCATACTTTTCCAGCGCCTGATATTTGCCTTCAGGGTTGGTATCGGTGACTCGCTGCGAGCCGCGCATCTGAGAAAGCGCCTTGCGGGTGGCGTCAGGTGTTGCGCCTGCCGACCGCAGCAGGCGCGGCGCAACACCGTCGCGCAGCCCTTCCAGGGCCAGCAGCAGATGCTCGGTGCTGAGGTATTCGTCTTTGTAATGCTCGGCCTGCTTCCAGGCGTCCTCAATCGTCAGGCGCAGCCGCGATGCAACCGTTGGCTCCAATCCACCGTAGACTTTAGGGAGGCGATCTAGTTCCGCGTTGACCTGGCTGCGCAGCAGCGAGGGAACGCCGCCAATTTTAGTAATAATTTCGGGGACAATGCCGCCATCCTGCTCCAGCAGGGCAGAGAGTAGATGCTCGGCGTCTACCTGGGGATGGTTGTGTTCCTGGGCGATCTCTTGTGCCCGGCCCAGCGCGTCGCGGGCTTTCTCGGTGAAGCGATCTATCTTCATCGCCATTGGCGTTCCTCCTCCTGCTGAGGGTGCGTGCAAGTTGATAGGCGGTACGGTATTCGGGAGCGCGCGGGTGTGCGCTCTTTGCATGCAATTATAACACTCTGATAGGATTCATGCAAGATAATTTGATATGAGTGCTATCAAAGTTCGTCATGCCCACCTCGCTGTGATTTTTCATCGCGGTTCCACCACCTATCGGGGGCTGGCGCCTGTAGCGCCGCCGTCCCGGCGGCTCAACGCTGCGCCAGGGCGAGCGTTCGCCCTCCGGGCCACGGCGCCAGCAGGCCAACGCTGGCCGCCGGGACGGCGGCGCTACAGGTACACCGCCCCGCAGCCCCCTGCCGCCGGGACGGCGGCGCTGCAAGGTGGCCCCCGCTTTTTGGCAGAACTTTTCATCGCCCCAGGCTTGACACCACGCCCTTCGCATGGTATGCTTTCTCTGGACCTCTCCTTCGGACCCCTTGAACGGAATGGTGCTCAGTATCATGGATGTGCCTCTCTTGCGCTGTTCATAACCAGGCGATTGTCAATTTCCTCCGTTACCACAAACCGGGCCAGAATTATCGCTGGTGGTCATACGACCATCTCAACATAGAACCATCTGGAGATAGGACAATATCGTCTGAACCTCTCGGACGGTTGCGCTGCCAGGTTTCTTCCGGCCACGATGCAAGGCCGGAGGTGTGGTTTTGCCTGGGCATGGCTCTCCATTGGTGGAGGGCTTGCTTACACACAGCAGGAGGAAATCGGCACACATGCGACTACTGAAACGTGTCCTCTCGCTCTCCAGCGCGTTCGCGCTCGTCAGTGCTCTGGCGCTGACAGTGGCCTTCGCGGGGGTAGCGAGTGCTGCGCCTGCTAGCGCAGCTTCGCCCGCCACGTTTACCAACGCCTGCGGCAGCGCCGCACGAGGCTTTGCCCGCTGCTTTGCTATCCAACGACATGGTGGCAGCAGCGCCGTCCAGAGCCTGGCCGTCTCGCCTAACGTTACCAGTTGCGCCAACCCGTCTAGTGGTTATACCCCCTGCGATCTCCAGTCTGCGTACAACGTCGTCAATTCAACGGCTGGCAGCGGCCAGACGATAGCCATTGTTGATGCCTTTGATGATCCCAACGCCGAGTCTGATCTGGCGGTCTATCGCGCGCAGTTTGGTCTGCCAGCCTGCACGACCGCCAATGGGTGCTTCCGCAAGCTCAATCAGAGCGGCAATCAAGGCCCCTATCCTGCAACGAATGTTGGCTGGGCCGAAGAAATCTCACTCGACCTCGATATGGTCAGCGCCATCTGCCCCAATTGCCATATCATGCTCGTGGAGGCCAATTCTAACAGCTTTAACAATCTTGCAGCGGCAGTTGATACAGCCGCCAGCCACGGCGCCACTGCAATCAGCAACAGCTATGGTGGTGGCGAGTTTAACGGCGAAACCTCCTTTGAGTCTCACTACAATCATCCGGGTATTCCTGTGACAGTAAGTTCCGGGGACAGCGGCTTTGGCGTGGAGTTCCCGGCGGCATCGCGTTATGTGACGGCTGTTGGTGGTACCCATCTGGTTCACGCCAGCAATAGCCGGGGCTGGACTGAGACGGTTTGGAGCGGCGCGGGCAGTGGTTGCAGCCGCTATGTGCCAAAGCCGACCTGGCAGAATGGGCTGACCGGCAATTGCGCGCGGCGGGCGGTTGCCGATGTGTCGGCGGTTGCCGATCCCAATACCGGTGTGGATGTGTATGACACGTTCGGCGTCGGCGGCTGGCTGGTCTTTGGTGGCACCAGCGTGGCTGCTCCGATCATCGCCAGTTTCTATGGGCTGGCCGGCAATGGGAGCATCATTAACAACGCTTCCTTTGCCTATAGCCACGCGAGCAGCTTCTTTGATGTCACCAGCGGCAGCAACGGGAATTGCAGCCGCCGCAACCGAGTCCTTTGTACCGCCGGGGTTGGCTGGGATGGCCCGACGGGCCTCGGCACGCCTAACGGCACTGGCGGATTCTGATCTTTTGAGGGATCGCTTATAACCAGCAGCGGCCTGGCTGATCAGCCAGGCCGCTGTTCATCTCTCTCGCTTAGATGGGCAGGCGCAAGGAACCCGGCCCGTCAAATGGTGGCGCAGGCTGATAGGAAATGACGACCTCCGCCGGGACCGGCGTGGGATGCAGCGGCTGGCCGCTCGCTGCGTCAACGACCATGAAGAGCAACTGGTCGGTGGCTCCTGGGGCCGTTGGGCGCAGCGGCGTGATTTGCAGGGCGCCTTCCTCCACCCCGCCCGGCGCGGGGACGCGCAGGGTGATGCCTGGTCCGCCGAAGTAGAAGGCATCCTGCGCGGCAGACCAGATGCGCACCGTGATGGTTGCGCCCGGTTGCAAGCCGCCAGGGGCGACAAACTGGGTTGCCAGCCGCACTCTGATGTCCGTGGTTTGCAGCGGGCGCAACCCCTTGGAGAAAAACACGGTTCCATCCAGCGGCCCTGCTGCCGGAGCAGATGGCTGGGGGGCTGGCCCAAATGGGCCGGGCTGCCCAGGCTGGCCGGGCCACGCCTGTGGCTGTGGCTGTTGGGGCCAGGGCTGTGGCCCAGGCGCCTGCGGCTGTCCCGGCTGTTGGGGCCAGGGCTGCGGCTGTGCCTGTGGGGGCGCAGGCCAGGGCTGGGGGGCAGGTCCAGGCATGGGCGCGGCTGTAGGGCCGCCGAAACCGGAAGAACCGCCAGGAGCCTGAGCCGCCGGGCCGCTCTGCGCGGCCAGGTTCGCGCCGCAGTTCAGACAAAACGCCTTGTTTGCCATAGTGGGCTGACCACAGCTCTGGCATGTAATCATCCCTGTCCCTACGGAGGCGGGCGCGGGCGGCGCTTGAAAACCAGGCGTGGGTGCGGCGGGCTGGAACTGTGGCGCGGCAGGTTGGAAGGGCTGTCCCGGTGGCGGCTGCTGGAAAGCGGGCGCAGCCTGGGCTTGCGGGAAGCCCGGTGGTGGCTGGTCCATTGCTGGCGTCGGTTGTGGCGGCGGGGGAAACAGGTCCGGCTGCGGCGGCGCGTTGAAGGCTGGCTGAGGGATCGGTTGATTGAACGTCGACTCCTGCGCCGCTGGGGTGGGCTGCAGCGGCTGCGCTAGGGGTTGGCTCTCTGGCCCGGCTGGCCTCAGCGCCGCGCTGACAAGTGTAAAGGTAAGTTCGTTGCCGCCGACCTTGATTGATTGGCCGTTATGCAGCACAAACGGGTACAGAATCTTTTCCCCATCCACGTAGGTGCCATTATTGCTTTGCTGGTCTTCGATGACATAGCCAACGTTGCTGCGCCGAATGACGGCATGGCGGCGCGAGACGCTGCGATCATCTGGCAAGGCTACATCGTTCGTTGCCAGGCGGCCAATAGTGATCTCGTCTTTGTCCAGCCCATACTCTTTGAGTTGCCCATCGGCCCGTCTCAGGATGAGTCTGGCAGCAACTTGCTGAGCGCGCGGAGCAACCAGGGTCGCGTCGTTTGTGCCTGGCGGCTGGTCGTCTTGAGATTGCATACGTTGTTCCTCCGCAGCCCACGCTGCTCTTAAACAGCCTCGCTGCGCCTCCTATCTCTGGCATCGAGGGTGTTCCCCTGCTCATGATTATCTTACCATATCTGGCAACAGAAGATCGCGGCTGGCTCTTGGTGGTCTACGCGAGCAAGGGCTGCGGGAACATCAGGCGACGACCTGTTCTCGCTTTGTTGGCTGGTCTGGCGCTGGCGGCTTCGAGGGAGGCACGCTGGGTTTTGCGGGGAGTTCGGCAATCTCGCGGCCAAATAAGAGATCGTCGGTCCAATCAACTGCGACGCGCAGGCGCATTCTGAAGCGCGGCATCTTGACGAGATAGATGGTGCGCCACATGATCCAGGCGAGTTTGCCAGAAAAGCACATGCCATAGACGCTTGCCACGCCAGTGCGCTTGCCGATTATCGCCAGTTCGCCAATTGGCCGATAGACAAATGGCTGGGGCGCTTCTCCACGCAGCGTCGCCACAATATTGCGCGCGAGGATTTTTCCTTCGCGTGTGGCGTTCTGCGCCGTAGGAGTATATGGCTGCTGCTTCCCAGGCTGGGGAACATCGGCGCAATCGCCGATGGCCCAGGCGCCTGCAAGACCTGCTATCCTGAAGCACTCATCCGTTACGATGCCGCCGCGATGGCTGCGCTCGCAATCGAGGTTTTTGACTGCCGGACTTGGAGCGACGCCACCTGTCCAGATCAGCAGATGGGTTTTGATGCGCTCGCCGCCCTTCAGTTCCACATAGTCGTTGCTTGCCCCGCTGAGGGAGGCGCGTAACCTGACCTCAACCCCGCGCTGCTCAAGCTTCTGGAGTGTATAAGCGGCCAGTTTTTCATTAAGCTCTGGCAGCAGGCGATCACCGGCGTGGATGAGGATGGTGTGGATGTCGCTGGGCATGATGCGCGGATAGTTTTGCGCGACTTCGCGGACGAGATCATTCAGGGCGGCCATCGTCTCGACGCCGGAAAAGCCGCCGCCGCCAACTACAAAGGTCAGCAGTTCTTGCCGCAGGTCCGGGTCTGGCTCTTCGTCGGCGCGTTCCAGCAGGGCCAGCGCGCGGTTCTGGATCGCGGCGGCATCGCCCAGGCTTTTGATGGTCAGGGAGTTTTCGGGCAACCCTGGTATACCATGATAGTTGATGATCGACCCCAGCGCCATGACGAGGTGATCGGCCTCCAGCGTTTCCTCTCTATCAGGAAAGGCATCTTCCGCGCGGCCAAGAGCGATGGTCACGCGCTTGTTCTGGAGATCAATGTGTTCGACACGTCCCTGCTTGAAATTGATGCGGCGCGAAAAGTGGCGAATGGCGATCACGATATGGCGCGTATCAAGCTGGCCTCCGGCGACTTCTGTGAGCATGGGGGTGAAGACGAAAAAATTATTCTCGTCAATCAGGGTAATCTCCCCATCTGCGGCGCGAGGCAGGAGTCGCGCCAATTCTTGGGCAGCATACACGCCTGCGAAGCCTGCCCCCAGGATCACGATTTTGGGGCGTCCTGATGTACTCATGTCCTGCTCCTGTGGTTTGGGCGCGCTGGCGCCGTCAAAGTCCTGCTGAGTGGTGGTGAATCTGCTATCTGCGCGGCAAGAGCCATGCCAGAAGCCGCAGCGCATCATGTTATTGAGCCTGAAACGAAGAGCGCCAGGACGAGATCGAGATAAGGGATATGTATCTTGTAATCAAGCCCCTTGTAGCCTGCCCCGCTGGCCTGATATACTGTCTGAGGAGGGACCGGGATGAAAGCCAGCGATCATTTCCGTAAAGCCGAACACTTTCTTGTTCGCCAGCAGCGGCTGGATGTGGGCGAGGACAGCGATATGATCGCCAGCGCCTGTCACGCAGCGGCCCATCATTATGTTTGCGCCGCTCTGGAGTGGCTTGGACACGACCCGCAGCGTTATGGACACAAACATAGCAAACACCCGGCAGTTTTGCGCGATGCTAACGCGCCGCCCGCTATCCGCGAAGCCTGGCAAGACCTGGAAGAACTGCGTAATCGCGGGCTGTATGGTGGGGGCGTCGATCAGCAGGAAGCGGAGCAGGCCAGAACCTTGCTGCTGCGTATTCAGGCGTGGGCTGTGTCCTGTCGCTCCTAGAAGGGAGTTCCTATGCTCAACCCAAAGCAGCGGCGGCTTTATCAGCGAGGCTATGCGGGATTGCTGGCGCAAATCACGCGCCTGGTTCAGTTGGCCCAGGCCCCGGACTCGAACATTGCGGCCCTGGTGCTCTACGGGTCCACCGCGCGCCTGGAACCGCATCGAGACAGCGATGCTGACCTGATTGTCTTGCTATGCGATTGGGAGCAGCGAAGCCAGGCGAGTGCTATCGTCGTCGAAGCTAGCAGCATTTATGATGTCTGGCCGTTCTCGCCCCTGCGAACCGATCTCCAGGCCAGTAATCTCCCAGCGGACCTGCTGGATCAGGTTGCCCAGGATGGGATACTCCTTTACCTGCGTCCAGGGCTTCAGCTTCCCGCCGCGCTTCAGTCGCTCCGACCCTACGAACACTGGCTTGGGCAAGTAGAGCGCCTGTTGCACCAGCCGATCTCGGCCTGAACGGATGGGTGTGTGCGCTCTTTGTCCTGCTTTGCCAACTGTGTTCGCTTGAGGCGAAAAAGATGCCTGAGAACTGGCTTCTCAGGCATTTGGCTCCTCGGACAGGATTCGAACCTGTAACCCACCGGTTAACAGCCGGTTGCTCTACCGTTGAGCTACCGAGGAATAGGCTCACGGCCCCGTCTGGGGGTAACGCATACAGTATACTATGTGATTGCAGCCCGCGTCAAGAGGTTGAGGTCGGATGTTCCCCGGTTTTGGCAGCCAGGGTGTATTCGGCGGGCGCGAAGAACACCAGGATGCTCAAATCCTCGGTGATGCTGTGGAAGCGATGCGGCACGTTTGCCGCCACAAAAACGACAGACCCCACCTGCACCGCGCGATCTTCGCCATCCACGCGGATAGACCCCTGGCCGCTGGCAATATAATATACTTCGTCTTCGCTGTGGGGCTGCTGGGGATCAACAGCGCCAGCGGGGAGCGAATAGAGGCCCATGCTGAGCGAGGGATGGCGCAGAAACTCTGTATAACGAACGCTGGCGCGATCATGGGCGCTGAGAAGCTGGGAAAGCTCGAAAGCTTGCATCGGTGTAGCCCTCCAGATAAGCATTACAATGGGCGGGTTCCACCAATGATCGGGGGTTGCCGCTGGTAGCGCCGCCGTCTCGGCGGCCAACGGTGGCCTGCTGGCGCCGTGGCCCGGAGGGCGAACGCGCGCCCTGGCGCAGCGTTGAGCCGCCGAGACGGCGGCGCTACAGGTGGCCCCCGCTTTTTGGTAGAACCCAATAGGCGCATCATATTGACAATGCCTTCAGGAATATATCACACTGCCAGCATCTGCCGGATGAGCAGGATAGCCAGAAAGGCGCAGTGTGGAAAACGGGCAAGTATTGTCCATGAGGGAAGAGATGCAATGGCGCAGTTGACAGTACACGTTCGCACAGTTCATGAAGCCCCTACGGCGGTTGGCTGGGCAGGCAATCGCACGCTTACGATTGACCGCCCGGAACAGGCCAGGGGCATGGGGCTTGGTTACAGTGGTGGCGAACTGCTGTTTCTTTCGATTGGGGCCTGTTATTGCAACGATATTTACCGTGAGGCCGCCAAACGGGGGATCGTGGTCAAAAGCGTGCAGGTTGAGGTCAGCGGAGATTGGGGCGGTGAGCCGGTGCGCGCCCAGAATGTGACCTTTTCAGCAAAAGTGGAAGCGGAGGCGAGCGAGGCGGAGATTCAGGCGTTGATGGAGCATACAGATCGCGTTGCCGAAATCCCGAACTCTCTGAGGATGGGAACGCCGGTTCAGCTTTCCACTGTGCAAGCGGTATCCCTGCCGCGCAAGCCCCAGGAATGAAGGATGAGATGATGGCAGCGCAACCACCTACAGAGCCGCAGGAGCGTCAGAACGAGAGCGATAGATTCTCCGCTGTGCCTGACCTGAGCGATCCGGCGGTGGTGCGGCGTCTGCTTCAGCGATATGGCGTGCGCCCGCAAAAGACGTTTGGGCAATACTGGCTGGAGGACCGCCAGGCGCTGGAGCGCATCGTGACGGCGGCGGAACTGGCCCCTGACGCGGCGGCGCTGGAAGTCGGCGCGGGGATGGGCGTATTGACGGTGGCGCTGGCGCGGGCGGTGGGGCCGGGCGGGCGCGTGGTAGCGGTGGAGATCGAGCGCGATGTGCTGGCGATTCTGCGCGAGGTGACGGCTCCGCTGGGCAATGTGGAGGTTCTGCCGCGCAATCTGCTGGAAGTGGAGCCGCGCGCTCTTTTTCAGGGGACGCCCTACGCGCTGGTGGCGAATCTGCCCTATTACATTACGGCTTCGACACTGCGCCATTTTCTGGAATGCGCGCAGCCGCCAGTGCGGATGGTCGTGCTGGTGCAGCAGGAGGTGGCCGAGCGCCTGACGGCAGCGCCAGGCAATTTGAGCCTGCTGGGGGTGAGCGTGCAGTTTTACGGCCAGACGCGCCTGATCGCGCGCGTACCCGCTTCGTCCTTCTATCCGCCGCCCAGGGTTGATTCGGCAATTGTGCGCATTGATGTCTATGAGCGCCCGCCGCTCGCGCTGGAGGATGCGGCGCGCGAGCGTTTTTTTCAGATCGTGCGCGCGGGCTTCGGCCAGAAGCGCAAAACGCTGCGCAACGCGCTGATGCTGGGCCTGAACGAGTCGGCCCCGGTGGTGGAAGGCTGGTTCACAATGGCAGGCATTGATGCTCGCCGCCGCGCTGAAACGCTTTCTTTGGAGGAATGGGGGAAACTGGCGGCGGCGTCCCAGGATACGGTGTGAGCGGCTGGTTCGTTGGGGGACGCTATCAGCTAAATGTCATACATCGCCTCGGCAGGAGCGACGTGATGCTGCCGGGCGAGTTCTTCAATGCTGGTGCTCATGACCAACTGCTGGGTGAATTCATCAACTTTCAGCCAGACTTCGCGCAGCGCGCAGCCTGAAGATTGGTTGCAGGAGCCGGGGTCGGTGACACATTCCATAGGGGCCAGCGAACCATCGAGCGCCTGAATCACTTCGCCCATCATGATCTGCGTGGGCGGCTTTGCCAGCAAATGCCCGCCCTGTGGGCCGCGCACGCTGCGAATCAGCCCTGCTTTACGCATACAGATCAACAACTGGTCCAGGTAATATTCGGGGATGGCTTGTCTGTGCGCAATATCGCTGCATTGCACCGGCCCCTGGCCGTAATAGTGCGCCAGATCAAGGACCGCCCGCAAACCATAGTCGCTCTTCATCGTCAGTTTCACTTGTGTTCCCCCTTCCGCGTCGTCAGACAACGGATGAGCCAATCGTCCACTGACCTGAGCCTGGGTAGCGTTCGGGCGATGGCAATGGTTAGAGTTGAGGCGTTGCTCCTGGCCTACGCGATAGATGTATCCAACATTAGAATACCTTATTTGGTCGTCAGGTGTCAACTTTGCCGAGAGAAACGGTCCCTCATCCGGTGTGCTATACTTCTCTAAAGGCACACTTTAAGGCATCCTGTAAGGCACACGTTTGCCACCCTACCTCATGTTCTTGGGCTGCGCTGCCAGCATGGCCGGGCCGCGAGCTTCAGCTTATCTGCCACTGGAGAATCGAATGTCTACACCTGCCGAGCGCGTCGAACGCTTGCGCCAGAGGATGGCGGAATTACAGGTTGATGCGCTGCTGATTACTCAGGATATGAGCCGCTATTATCTTAGCGGCTTTTATGCCCACGATGAAGGTCTGGATATTGCCGGTCAGTTGCTCATCGGCAGCGACAGAATGCTGCTTGTCACCGATGGGCGCTATACCGAGCAGGCCACGCGCGAAGCGCCTGATGTGCCGCTGGTCATTCGCCAGGCCGCATTTGGCCCCATCCTCGCTGAAACGATCCGCCAGCAAGGCTGGCAGACGGTTGGCCTCGAGGCCGAGCGGGTTTCGGTGGCGATCTATCAAAGCATGCTCGCTGAGAGCAAAGATGCCTTCACGCTAAAGGCGCTGAACGATGTCGTCGAACCGCTGCGGGAATGCAAAGATGAAGGCGAAGTTGAGCGTATCAGGCAGGCGCAGCAGATTACCGATGAGACCTTTGCCCACCTGCAAGGCTGGCTTCGCCCAGGGCTGACGGAAAAAGAAGTGGCCTGGGAGATTCTGCGCTTTATGCTGGCGCAGGGAGCCGAAGACGCGTCGTTCCCCTCCATTGTCGCTTCCGGGCCAAATGCCGCCCTGCCGCACGCGACGCCAACCGAGCGCAAGTTGGAAAAAGGCGAGCCAATCACGATAGATATGGGTACGCGCTATCAGGGCTATTGCTCGGATATGACACGCACTCTCTGCCTGGGCGAGCCAGACGCCAAACTGCGCGAGGTTCATGAGGTGGTCTTGCGGGCGCAGATGGCCTGCGAGGCGGGGCTGCGCGCGGACCTGGTGGGCCAGGCTGCCGATGCGCTGGCGCGCGCGACAATTGAGCAGGCGGGCTACGGCGAATATTATGTGCATGGCACTGGTCACGGTGTTGGCCTGGAGGTTCATGAATACCCGCGCATGAGCCGCTTTAACTCCGACGCGCCGCTGCGCGTGGGAGCGGTGGTGACGATTGAGCCTGGCATCTATATCCCCGGCTGGGGCGGTGTGCGCATTGAAGATATGGGCGTGATTACCCAAACGGGTGTGAATATTCTGACCCGCGCGCCAAAAGAACTGGTACTGAATGCTTAGGAGGAGCGGCCAGCGTACTCCTCGCCCTGGAGTTTGCTGGCCCCGAAGCTGGTCTTGCAGGAGGACAACTGATGATCTCGGTGGGCGATCTGAAGCGCGGCGCGACCATTGACCTGGATGGTCAATTGATGAGCATTATCGAATGGCAGCATATTAAGATCGGGCGCGGCGGCGCGATTGTGCGTGTGAAGATGCGCAATCTGCGCACGGGAGCCATCTTCGAGCGCACCTTCGATTCGGGCGAAAAGTTTCCGCGCGTGGACCTGGATGAGCGCCCGGTCCAGTTTCAATATCAGGATGGCGATCATTACTATTTCATGGATACCGAAAACTTCGAGCAGATTCCGCTCACGACGGCGCAGCTTGGCGATAACCGCTATTATCTGGTGGATGGGCTGACGTTTGAGCTGGTCAGTTATAATGAGGAACCACTGTCGCTGGAGCCGCCAGCGACAGTGGACCTGCGCGTGACCTATACCGAGCCGGGCTTCAAGGGGGATACGGCGACTGGCGGAACCAAGCCAGCCACGCTGGAGACGGGCCTGACGGTGCAGGTGCCGCTCTTTGTCAGTACGGGCGATGTGATCCGGGTGAAAACCGATACCGCATCCTATCTGGAGCGGGTATAGCGGTTTCTGCTTGCTTCGTCAGCAGGCATACAGATCGGTATGGTATGACGCGAACAGGGGGGCGCGATGGTAAAAGAGCAAGGCGAGTCCAGGGTTTCAGCGGCGTCAACCGCTCCAGATGCCAGCATCAGCGTGGAGCAGGTGCGTCGGCTGATTCAGATGATGGATACGAGTGATGTCCATGAACTGACCATTGAACGCGAGAGTGAGGGGCTGCGGCTGACGCTGCGCAAGCCTACGCCGCTCGTTGGGGCCGGGTCAGTACTGGCGGCTATGGAGGACCAGAATGCTTCTGCGGTGGCTGCGGCGGCGCAAGAGGCTGTGCCAGAGAGTGCCGAGTCTGCGCCAGCCGCCCCGGAAACGCTCCAGAAGGTGGCAGCGACGCTGGTGGGTACATTTCGAGTCAGCTTGAAGCGCGGCTCCAAGGCCGCCGTGTCTGTAGGCGATCAGGTTCGTGTGGGGCAGATCGTCGGCGCGGTCGAGGCGCTGAATGTGATGAATGAAGTCGAGACGCCAGTCGCCGGGCGAGTGGTGGAGATTGTCGTTAAAGACGGTCAGCCGGTGGAATACGGTCAGCATATGATGACTATTGATACCACTGTTTAGCCGTTCTAGCCCCCAGCGAGTAGATGATGCAACTCTTCGCGGTCAGCCAGTTGACGCTTTATCTCAAAGAGGTGCTGGAGACAGACCCGCTCTTGCAGGACGTTTGGGTGCAGGGCGAGATTTCTAATTACTCGCAGTCTTCTGCCGGGCATCAATATTTTTCGCTCAAGGATGAGGGCGCGCAACTGCGCTGCGTGATGTTTCGTCGCGCGGGCGCTCCACACAACTCGCGCGCCCATCTCTTTGCGCCGCTGCTCGCGCCAGCCCCGGTGACACTGCGCAATGGTATGGCGGTGCTGGCGCGCGGACGGCTGACCCTTTATGAGAGCCGGGGCGACTATCAACTGGTCGTGGGGGAAATCGAAGAGGCTGGCGTCGGGCTGCTCCATCTGCGCTTTGAGCAGATGAAACAGCGCCTGGAGGCTGAGGGGTTGTTTGCTGAAGAGCGCAAGCGCCCGCTGCCGCGCGTACCAGGTGTGATTGGGATAGTCACTTCGCCCCAGGCTGCCGCGCTGCGCGATATGCTGCGGGTGCTGCGCACGCGCTGCCCGCTGGTGCGCGTGATTCTGGCGCCCACGCTGGTGCAGGGCGAAGCTGCCGCCAGGCAAATCGCGGCGGCCATTGACCTGCTCAACACGCATGGCGCGGCGGATGTGATTATCGTGGCGCGCGGCGGCGGGTCAGTGGAAGAACTCTGGGCCTTTAACGAAGAAGAGGTTGCCCGCGCGATTTACCGCTCGCGCCTGCCGGTGATTACCGGCGTAGGCCACGAAACCGATTTTACCATCGCCGATTTTGTAGCCGATTATCGCGCTTCCACGCCCACCGCCGCTGCCGCCGCGGCGGTACCTGACGCGGCTGAGTGGCGGCGTTCGGTGGCCGATGCCCAGGAACGCCTGACCGAGTTGATGGAAAGTAAGCTGGAACTGCTGCGCGGCGCGCTCACCGGGTATCAGCGCGATCTCGTGCGCGCCAGTCCCATGAGCCGCCTGACCCGCGCTCGCCAGCAGGTGGATGAGGCCACGCGCACGATGAGCGAACGCCTGGATCATGTACTGGGGATGCGCCGCGAGCGTCTGCGCGGCGCGGCGCTGCATCTGAACTCGCTCAGCCCGCTGCTGACGATTGCGCGCGGCTACGCGGTGGTGCGCCGCGAGGCCAACGGCCAGACAGTGAAGAGCGTGCATCAGGTGGAAGCAGGGGAGGAACTGGATATTCAGGTGCGCGATGGGCATATTCGCAGCGTGGTCTGGCATCTAGTCGCGGAGGACGAGCAGGATGACCAAACAGAAGCAGAATGAGTTTGTCGGGCTGACCTTCGAGGAGGCGTTTGAGCGTCTGGAGCAGGCGGTGGAGGCTATGGATGGTGGCGATCTCTCGCTGGATGAGGCGATGGCCCATTTCGAGGAGGGTATGAAGCTGGCGCAGTACTGCGAGCGCCTGCTGGATGACGCCGAACTGCGCGTGCAGCAGCTCCTCACCGATAGCGCGGGAAGTCTGACGTTGGCGTCGTTTGAGAGTGAGCATTAGTGGCCGTCACGCGGTCACGCCTTACAACGCTGGGAAGGTGCTATGGCGCTCCTGCAAAACCAACTCCTGATTGCCGCTGTGCTGGCGTTGCTGCTTGCCCAGGTTGCCAAAGGGCTGATCGCCTTGATTCGTGACCGCCGCTTTGATTTTCAATATATCGCGGGGGCTGGCGGCATGCCCAGTTCGCATTCGGCTTTTGTGACGGCGCTGGCAACTGCCGCCGGGAAGCAGTTGGGCCTGGATTCGCCGGTCTTCGCGGTGTGCGTAGTCTTTGCCGCGATTGTCATGTATGACGCCGCCGGAGTGCGGCGCGCGGTGAGCGTGCAGGCGCGCATCCTCAATCAGATGATGGAAGATTACTTCGATAAGAAGGGGATTCAGCAGGCGCGCCTGCGCGAACTGATCGGCCACACGCCCTTTCAAGTGCTGATCGGCGCTGTCCTGGGCTTCCTGGTGGGCTTTCTGGTGACGGTATGAGACCCCAGGAAGTGATGAAGGCGAGGGGCCGGATATTGAAAATTGGTGATTTTTATGTTACCATCTTCTCATGGGATGGACGGTAGAGTATTACGAGCAAGCGGATGGGCTACAGCCCGCCGAACTCTTTGAGGATACGCTGAAGCGTAGCAACCCGAAACTTGCTGCCAAGATAAGACGCATTGCTTTGGAGTTGGAAAAGTATGGGCCTCACCTTGGTGGAGGTCTCATCGAAGCGTGCAGAGGATATAGTGGATTATGGGAGATTCGCGCCATTCATAGCCAGTCGTTGGGACGCGAGTTGTTTGGTTTTGATAGCGCAAGAGCCGTCTTGCTGCACAGGTACGTGAAACGTGGTGGAGAGGCTGCCTCAAAATCTGATCTGAAGCTGGCATTTGCTTATTGGCAGGATTATCAGCGAACACGCAGGGTTAGCCCTGAAGAGCCTGAACTGGAGCACCAGCTATGAGCCGTTTTCATCAGCGTCTGCAAGAAGACATGAAAGATTCAGAGTTCGCTGCTGGCTTTCGTGAGATGGATGCAGCGTTGAACTTGCTGCACGCCATTGAGGAGGCGCGCAGGTCGCTGCATATAACGCAGAAAGAGCTAGCCACAAGAATGGGAAGACGGCGCGAAGCTGTAACCCGTATTCTGACCGGAGATGAAGCCAACCCTACTCTTGAGACGATTACAGAATTGCTCTCCGCCCTGGGCCTAAAAGCGGAAATCACTCTGCGTCCAGCGGAACCAGATGATACACCCATCACAGCAACGTTTGTTTCCTCAACCTGAGCTTCAGCTCGCTATCGTTCAGGAACGAGAAACCCTTGGGGGCAGGGTTCTCAGAAGCAGACTATACTTCTCTCCTCTATGCCGCCACGTATTGGCGAATATCTACCTGCACTCCTGCTCGGTAGCTTCTTCCTCACATCAGGGCTTCACCAGGCTCAGGATCAAAAAGAAGGGGAAGTGATAGCCGATGGGAATCAGCGTGGCGCTGGTCCGTGTAAACGTGCCTTCGGGAGAGGGAACGTCTACCAGGCGTTGCAATTGAAATCCTGCCGCGAAGCAGGCACTCAGATATTCCTCAAAGGTTCGCTGATAATAATAGACGTGGACGCCTGCCTCTGCCATGCCTCGGTAGGGAAACGCTTTCCCAGAGTCAAAGTAGTTGGTGACTTGCCCGCGCAGCACCATCGAGTAGGGATTATTCAGGAAGAACACCGCGCGGCCTCCCCGTTTGACGACGGACCCCAGGGTCGAGAGAAAGCCCCGGTAGTCGGCAACGTCATTGAGGACGAACCAACTCACGCTCAGGTCAAAGTGCTGATGATAGGCAGGCAGCGGTTGGCTGAGATCGGCCACCTGATAGGTGATCCTGCCTTCCGAGTCTTTCGCGCGGGCGATCTCGACGAGGCGTGGGGAAATATCTATTCCTGCCACAGTAGCTCCCCGCCTGGCAAGGATGCGGGCAAGATACCCTTCACCACACCCCGCATCCAACACCGTTAAGCCGGAGACATCACCGACGACTTCGAGAAACAACGAGAGAAACGGGTCGTCCTTGATTTCCTTCCCTTCCCGATCACTGGTGTATGCAGCATACTGAGCGGCAAAATCATTGTAAGCATCAATTTTGGGTTGCATCAGGTGTTTCCTTTCTTCTGACGCAAGAGTTCTTTACCAGGGATTTACGCGAGGCTGTTACAGCTATCTCCCCCTCAAGCGTTATGGTTGTTGTACCGGGCTGTGTCTCGCCATGTTTGCAGATCACACATTTCATGACTTTCTCCCCTGGTTCTTGTTTCGGGTCAGACTGGCTAGAAGCGAGCAATGATTTTGTCATACTCGGCATGTGTGCCGATCCAGAACCACAGAAGATGGTCAGGTTTGCGATAAGCGAGGGCGTGGTAGTGGATTCCGATCCGCACAGAGGAGAGAGGGTGCTTGCTGTTCAAGGGCTTAAAGTGTAAGCTAGAAGGATTGGCTCGGAAGAGTCGGTGGGCTTCGCGTGCCTGCTGCTGCGCCTCTTGCGGCAAGGCATCGAGCAATTCCCGAAATCGTCGGGTCGTTTTCGATTTCACAACAACTCGTCCAGGTCGCGTGTCAAACCTGCTGCATCCTCTGCAAGCGCCTCAGCCACCATTTCATCAAGCGCCTTCTCTGAACGTGGATCGTTAAATAATTCGTTCCAGCGCCGTTCTGCCTGTAATAGCTCAAGGATGAGTTGAGCGATCACTTTTTGCTCATCTTCCGTCATAAGTCTACCACTCTCATCGGTTAGCTTGCCATAAGTATATCATGATTGGGGTGTGTTTTGTTTTCTTTCCGAAAGGTTATCCCGATTTGCGCTCAGCCCTTTACTGGCCCGATGGCATTGGAGCCAGCGCCTGCTTTGCCAGGATGGGGCGGCCAAGAATGCTGGAAGCGACGGCGCTGAAGGCGAGCGGATCGCCGCTGCAATAGACGTGCAGGCGCGCTTCGTCGCTGAGGGGCGCGCTGCTCTCGCGCAGCATTTGCCCCTCTTCGAGGACGTGCCGCGCCTGCCGGGCGACAGCCACGCCGCTGTCAATGACGGTGACGCCAGGGCCAGCGACCTGTTCGATAGCAGAGCGCAGTAGGGGGAAATGGGTGCAGCCCAATACCAGGGTATCCACGCCCTGGGCGAGCAATGGGTCAATATAGCCATGCAGCGTGGCTTCGACTTCGGGGCCGTCGAACTGGCCCGCCTCGCAGTGTTCCACCAGACGGGTGCAGCCAATGGTGATCGTTTCGACGCCGTTACGCAGTTCTTCCACCAGCGCCAGAAAGAGCGGGTTGCGCGAAACGGCGTCGGTTGTCATCACGCCCACCTTGCCAGTCTTCGTGACCTGCGAGGCCGGTTTCACGGCTGGCACCACCGCCACAAAGGGGACAGTGTAACGCTGGCGCAGGCTCTCCCTGGCGACGACGGAGGCATAGTTGCAGGCCAGCACGATCAGTTTGGCGTTCTGGCTCAGGAAGAACTCCGAGGCAGCGGCGGCAAAGGAGCGAATCTCATCGGCGCTGCGTTTGCCAAAGGGGCAATGGGCTGTGTCGCCGAAGAAGACGAAGCGCTCATCCGGCAGCGCGCGCATGAGTTCTACCAGAACGGTCAGCCCGCCGGTCCCCGAATCGAAGACGCCGATAGCGCCCTGCTTACTCATCGCTGTGTCGGTCATCGCTCCAACCCTCTTCCTGCCATCGGTATACGTCTCATTCGCCCACGCGCTAACGGCTGCGGCCAGGGCCACCGGATTGTTCCCAGGGCCGCAGGCGCAGCGAGCGGCGCGGGGCGGGCGGCTCCTCTATCGGCTCGGCAGGCGCCCACTGGTCTGCGTCGTCCTGCGCTCCGTCCTCCTCATAGAATGGTTCTTCCGCCTCATCGTAGTTCGCGCCATTCTGGCTGCTCGCGCCGTTCGCCCAGCGACGACCAAATTGCCGCGAGGGCGGCTGATACATCGGCTGTTCTTCTTCTTGTTCCTGCTCGCCCGCTTCGTCAAAATCGGCGGCCTCCTCTTCAGCAGGCTCACCTTCTCCTGGTTCGTAGCCCTCGGCCCCCTCTTCCATCGGCTCAAAATCGCTCTCCGGTTCTTCTGCGTTCCGAGCAGCCGCCCTGCGGTACTTGAATCGGGCGGCCCGGCCTGAGAGAACCAGCCAGGCGGATATTCCTGCGAAGATGACCAGCCCGCTGGCAACGCCCAGGATGATGCCAATGGAGATGGAAAGCGCGGCAACGCTGCCCAGCAGGATACCGACATTCCCCAGCAGTGCGGTCAGCGTTTCGTAGCCGACAGAGAGCCGGGAAAAATATTTGCGCTCGCCCGTTTCGACCAGCGCGGTCTGCGCGGCAAGCAGAGCCATCCCGTTGGTGAGGCCCATCGCGGCAGCCCAGAGGATGGCGATGCTGAGGGAACGGCTGGAGATGAAGCCAGCAGTGGTCAAGCCCATGCCCAGCACCGTGTAGATGAAGGTGGTAATGGGCGATACATGGGCGTCAAGCTGCCTGAACCAGACGCTGCCCAGCAAGACACCGGCTGCATTGGCGCCCACCAGCAGGCCAAGATAGGCGCCGGGGTAGCCAAGGTACGCGCTGACAAAGAAGACTTCCAGCACATTGAAGGTGCCGCCAACAAAAGCAATCAGGGCTACAATGCTGGCAATGGTCCCAAAGGGGCGCTGTCGAAGCGCCAGCCGGATGCCCTTCACGCTGTCAGCGATGCCGCTGCGCAGCACGCTGCGGGTCCACGATTCCTCTTCGTCCTCCTCGGCGGCTTCTGCGTCAGGTTCCTCTTCTGCATCTTGATCGGCAGCGCGGCGTCTGCGCCGGGCTTGAACGGCGCGCACCTTGGCCGTGAATTGCTGATCCATCGCCTGCGCGCCACCGGCAGAGAGCAGCAGCAGGAAGCCTGCCACGATCAAGCCGGGGATAGGCGTCGGCCCCAGCATCAGAAAGAGCATAGCGGCCAGGATGGGGCCAGCGATGGTCATGATGGCGACGCTGCCCTGGATGCGCGAGATGCCGCGCGGGTGTTCGCTGGGACGAACCACAGCAGTGATGGCCGAACGCTGCGCGGCCAGCGAGAAACGGCTCATCAGGCCGATGCAGAAACAGAGCAGATAAATGACCGCCAGGGCGCGCCTGGGTGTGAAGACCGGCAGGACCGTCGCGCAGAGAAAGAAGGTCAGCAG
Organism: Ktedonobacterales bacterium; assembly: GCA_036557285.1. NCBI lineage: Bacteria > Bacillati > Chloroflexota > Ktedonobacteria > Ktedonobacterales > Ktedonobacterales bacterium. The sequence goes on along the minus strand of DATBHW010000052.1, from coordinate 58,798 downwards.
GCCGCGCACCACATCCGTGACAAACATCGTGCGGCGGCGGCTCCAGCGTTCGGTAGCGGCTTCGGCGAATGGCCCGAAGAGCGCGTAAGGCGCGCCCAGCGCCACCAGCGCCAGCCCCACCTGGAGCGGCGAATTAGTCAGGTCACTGAGCCAGATAATCAGCGTGACGACAAAGAGCGCATCACAGAGCGCGGTCACGCTCTGCTTTAACCAGAGCAAGGCAAAATCAGAGCTAATCAGTATGCGCTCTATTCGCCCTCTGGGGCGTCGTCGCCGGGTTCTCCGTCGTCGGGGTCTCTCCATTAGATGCTTTCTCCTGCTTGCCGTTCTGCTGCGGCGCAACACACTGAGTTTTCATTATAGGCCAGCCGCTCAGAGAAGGTCAATAAAACGGGACAAGAGTACGGGGTGAGATTATCAAAGGCCGCTGGTATTGACACTATACAGCATAAGGGCTGTATAATACGAGTATGCGGAAAGCAGACGACCATCCCAAATGCCTTGTCTCAACGGTAGGCGACGCTCCTCCTCGCATCATCAAACAGTCTATTGAGGCGCAAAAGGGTGTATAGGAAAGCATTCAAGTACCGGCTCTACCCGACGCCCCAGCAGGAGCACCACCTGCTCTTTGTGCTGCGCCGCTGCCGTCACTTGTACAACAGCGCCCTGGAACAGCGCAAGGCGTTCTACCAGATGCGCCGCGCGAGTTTGGGGTACACGCAACAGGCAGCAGAACTCACCGAACTCAAAGCAGCCTACCCCGCCTATCAAGACATCTATAGCCAGGTCTTGCAGGATGTCTTGCGCCGGCTCGACAAAGCCTTTGCCGCCTTCTTCCGGCGTATCAGAAACGGGGAGACGCCGGGCTATCCGCGATTCCAGGGAGCGGGCCGCTATGACAGCTTCACCTATCCCCAAGCGGGCTTTGCCCTGGCTGGCAATGTCCTGACGCTCTCCAAAATCGGCGACCTGAAAGTTCGCCTGCACCGTCCGTTGGAAGGCCAGGTGAAAACCTGCACGATTAAGCGAGACGTGACTCACTGGTATGTCACCTTCTCCTGCGAGGTGGAAGAGGAGCCATTGCCGCCCTGCGAGGATGCCGTAGGCATTGATCTGGGCGTACTGCATTTTGCCACGTTGTCCACTGGCGAGTCGATTGAAAACCCGCGTCACTACCGCAAGGGTCTCAAGCGCATCAAGCGCTTGCAACAGGCGAAGGACCACAAGCAGCGCGGTTCCCATCGGCGCAAGCGGGCGGCGCTCGCGCTCGCAAAAGCGCATCGCACGGTCCGGCGCCAGCGCCAGGACTTTCACCACAAAGCCGCTCGTTTTCTGGTGAATCGGTTCGGGCTGCTGGTCATGGAAGACTTGCCGATCACGAATATGAGCGCGGCGCCCGACCCCAAGCCGGACCCCGACAACGAGGAGCAGTACTTGCCCAATGGAGCCAGCGCCAAGGCTGGCCTGAATCAATCTATTCTGGATGCTGGCTGGGGACAGTTCCAACAGTATTGTGTCGCCAAGGCTGCAAGCGCCGGACGACGGGTGCTGTTCGTGAATCCCTCTCTGACGAGCCAGCTTTGCAGCGGCTGTGGTCGGGTCGTGCAAAAAGCGTTAGACGAGCGTTGGCATTCCTGTGAATGCGGCTGCTCGTTGGACCGCGACCACAACGCAGCGTTAAACATTTTGTTCCGAGGCCAGGAAGTGGCCCACGACTCTACGGGGTCGTAGAAGCCCCTCGCGCAAGCTTTGGGGTACTTCACAATGGGCCAGCGAGGAGGAACGCATGGCAACCATTCGAGAGGCGCTGAACAGCGCGCGGGCGCGCCTGCGAGCAGCAGAGATCAGCAGCCCTGATCTGGACGCGGCGGTGCTGCTCGCGTCTGTGCTGGAGGTTGATCGGGCGGCGCTCTACGCCCACCCTGAGCGGGCGCTGCCGCCAGAAGCGCAGGCGACGTATGAGGCCATGATTGCGCGACGGCTTCAGGGGGAGCCGGTAGCCTACATCAGCGGCCACAAAGAGTTTATGGGCCTGGATTTTCTGACCGACCGCCGCGCCCTGATCCCGCGCCCGGAGACAGAACTGCTGGTAGAGATGGCGCTGGCCGAGATACGCCGCAGAGGGGAAGCAGCGCAGACCGATCAGCGCCCGCCGCCAGAGGCGCTGATCGGTCTGCGCGTGGCGGATATTGGTACGGGCAGTGGAGCGATTGCCATTGCGCTGGCGGTTCACGAGCCGCGCCTGCCCTTGATCTATGCGACGGACATTTCGGCGGAGGCGCTGGCGCTGGCCGAGGAGAATGCGCGGCGGCTGGGCGCGGCGTCGCGGCTGCGGCTGCTCCAGGGTGATTTGCTGGAGCCGTTGCCGGAGCCGGTGGACCTGCTGCTGGCGAATCTGCCCTATATTGCCGATAACGAGCAAGAGATTCTGGCTCCTGACGTGCGCGACTACGAGCCGCATCTGGCCCTCTTTGGCGCGGATGATGGCCTGGGGCCTATCCGCAGCCTCCTGGCGAGCGCGCCGCCGCTGCTGAAGCCGGGAGCGGTGCTGTTGCTGGAATACGGCTATAATCAGCGCGCCCGCCTGACCGACCTGATCCCATCGGCGCTGCCGGGCGCTCAGATACGCTTCATCAGCGATTACGCGGGCTGGGACCGATTGGTGGAGATTCGCGTTATGCCAGCGCCTCAGCAATAATAGCCCGGTAGATGTCCAGCGGATCGCCTTCGGGATAGTCGCTGGGCTTGATGCCGATCACATGCTCTTCAGCATCCCAAAGCAGTTCGGGCGTGGCGGGATAGGGCCGCTGCTCGCCAGAGGGCAGGACCAGCGTAGGGCTGCCCGCAACCTTCAGCGCGTTCCAGCCCCGGTCACTTTCTTCCATCACCAGATGCTTATAGCGCCCGCTGTCGAAGTCGCTGACGAACGCGGCGAGGTCCAGCCCGGCCTCGCGGGCAATATCAATCAAGATATGGCGCAGGGAGACACAGCGGCTTTCGGCGAAAAAGGCCCGGCGCACCGCCCAGTTAAAGGCCAGCGCGGCCTCATCCCCCTGCGCCTCGGCGCATTTGAGCGCCTCAAACGCGGGCAGCAGCGTCACAGGATACTCCCATTCCGCCCGCCGCCAGGGCCGCGCCGGTATATCCGGCTCGATTTGCAGCAAATAGGGAACTTCTTGATCGAGCGTATGCTTGGGCGTCCCCCGGCTATCAACCACTTCCAGCGGCAGACAACGCCAGGCCAGGCGCACGCTCCCACTCCATTCTGGCTGCAACTGGCCCAATCGAAACGCTGCCAGGTAGCCCCAGGGACAGTGAAGATCAGAAAAAACCTCTATGGTTGGTAGCTCAGAAGGCGTCTCCATGTCACTCCTCGCTCTATGCGTGTCAGACCTGCCCGGCCAGGCGCTTGTAGACGAACTTCAGATTTCTTCTGAAGAAGCTGCGATTGCCCCAGGCGCTATAGCGCGTGAGTGATGCGTGCTGCTTGAACTCGTCCCACGATTGGCCGCTGCGGATGGCTTCTCTGGTCATATCCAGCAGGGCAGCAATATGATCGCGCAGCGCGGCGCAGTCCGCCAGCGTCCCAATCAGGCCGTGACCAGGCACAGCGTTTGCGATGTCCAATGCTTCCACGCGCCGCAGGATGTCTAGCCATTCCTCCGGGTTCCCGCCTGGCAGCCAGGGTTGCAGATTCACAAAGAGCAGATCGCCCAGAAACGCCAGCCGATCTTCTGGCAGCCAGAGCAGCGCGTCGCTCTGGCTGTGTCCACCGCCAAACGTCAATAATTCGGCGCTGCGGCGCGTGCCACGCAAGACCAGCCGATCCTCAAAGGTCTGTGTGGGCAGGCGGATTTCAAGTGTGGGCAGGGCCGCCGCGTATTCGCGGTCTGCCGCCAGTTTGGCGCTGAGGCTGCTGCGCCTTGATTCATCCGGCTCCTGGGCGATCCTGGCCTCCAGCGCCTCCAGAGCCGCGCCCAGGCGCTGCCGATCTTCGTCAATCTCCTGCCTCCCATAGGTTGTCATCAATTCGCGCGTTCTGGCGGTAGCCAGAATCGGCGTATCGGGCGCAAAGATCATATTGCCGTTGGTGTGATCGCTGTGCCAGTGGCTGTTAATGACATAGGTAACGGAGCGCCCGACCAGGCGTTCTGCCGCCGCCTGCAAATCTACCGCTGCCTGGGGTGTCAGGAAGGTATCGAAGATGAGCAGATGATCGCCCAGGTCAATAATGCCCGCGTTGCAGACGGCCCCGCCATCAACGGTAGCGAGCGCAGCGTAGACACCCTCGGCCACCTGCTCCAGACGGAAATGCTTCGAGCTGACCAGGGTGGTAGCGGCAATGGACATGAGGCAGGTTCCCTTCTCTTTCCAGAAATGTCTGTCGCGCTGGGCGCTCCCAGGCACTATAGTATAGCAGCCAGCGGGGCGCATCCGCCAATCAGAGCAGCCACCAGCTTTTACGTCGGCGCGGCGCGTCGGCGTCAAGGGGCGCGGGCGGGAAGAGCGCGCGCTCCAGCAAGACATAGAGGCGCTGGCGCGTCTGCCAGCCCTCCAGAGCGCGTGTAAAGAGCGGCAGCGCGTAGATGGTAAAGCAGGCGACAAGCGCCACTGTGAAAAAGGGCTTAGCGCGCCAGTAGATGATCCAGATAAAGATATAGATCACGTAGCTCAGCGCGGCTCCAAGCGCGAAGAGCGCGCCGCGCGTGCGCGCCCGCTGGCGCGGGTCCAGCGCGGCCAGCGGCAAGAGCGCGAGCAGATACCAGGGCTGAAACCAGAAAGTCGCCAGCACAAAATACCAGAAGTAGCTGTCGAGGCTGGCGGCGATCAGCCGCTGGGACAGCGTGAAACTGGCGTCTGGCCCCAGGCGTTCGCGTATTCCAGGGAAGGCCAGGCGCGCCAGCAGCCAGAGATAGACCAGCGCAAAGACGCCCAGCCCGATGAGCTGGATCGCCGTTCCGGCCACATCCTGCCCGTTGATGGGCGGATAGATCGGCGCCAGCAGCGTGTGCAGCAGCGCCGGGGGCGAGGAGGTAAACGGGCCCGACTGGAGCGAGACACCCCAGGGCAGCCCCGTATCCCAGAAGGGCGCGATCACCGGGATAGCAAGGGCTGCGGCCAGTATCGCGCCGATTGTCAGCGGCACGAGGCCCCAGCGGCGCAGGCGACCACCGCGCAGCAGGTAGATCACCGCCAGCGGGATAAGCAGCACACTGGTCCACTTGACCAGCACACCTGCCACCAGCAGCGGCAGCGCCAGCGTTTGCCAGTACCAGCGTGTAGACAGCAGGGCAGCCAGCCCGGCCAGCATAAAGAAGATCATGAGTGTGTCGTTGTGGCCGTTGGCGCCTGTCTCGAACAACAGCAGCGGATTCCAGGCAAAGAAGACGAACGCCTGCCAGCGCCGCTCCGGGCAGAGTCGCTTTGCCAGCAGCCAGACGAGCACAATGCAGCCTAAACAGGCCGCGACGCTCAAGAGTTTCTGGGCGATGACGGCGGTAAAGAAATGGTCGCCCGCTGGCCGACTGACCAGCGCGCTGAGCAGCGCCCACAGCGGGCCATAGGATGCAGGCATATTCGGCCAGCCATTGAACGGCAGAAAAGGGTCGCGGGGAAAGGCTGACGGCGCTGTGGTCAAGGGGTTGCTGTGGTAGATCGTCAGGACACGAATCTGCGAGGTGTAGTCAAAGACATCAATGGCGGTGACGGGGTACATCAAGAGCAGCGCCAGCAGGGCCACTATCGGAAAACCAAAGAGCGCGCCGCCCAGCAGCCAGGGCGTGCGCCACCAGCCGGTTTTGGCCTGCCGCTCGATGCGCCCGGTTATCCAGCAGACCAGCCCCCACGCGCCAAAGAGCAGACTGATGGAGAGCAAGAAAATCTCCCCCGCAGCGGCGCTGTATTGGCCTGAAGGCGAACTGGTCAGTTTCCCCAGGTCCAGCGGTGGCGGCGTCAGATGCGCGGCCAGCGGGAAACGCAGCGTCCCATAGAGATAGAGGCCCAGGGAGAGCAGCGCGCAGGCGATAAGCAGCACGGTGGCACGCCCAACAGACTCGCCATGCTTGATGCGACTCGGCCACCAGCGCCCACGCGATACGCTGGCAGGCAGGGCGGGCGTGGAGTTTTCGGCTGCGTCTGGAGCGACAGGCGCCGGGGCGCCGCCGCTGCCTGCACTGGCCGCTGATCCTCTCGTTCGCCAGAAGGACGGCAAGATATGGCCGGTCAGCCCGGAGTGTGGCTTGCCCGCGCCGCTCGCCGGGGGCGTTGTTGTCGCTGTGTTGCCTGTGGGAGTCGTCCCGCTGCTGCTGGTCGTCGTGCTGTTATCTGGCATGCTGCTCGCTTTCGTTGATGAACACGTCGCACAGGCTGCACTGTATCTTTCTTGCAGAGTATCGCAGCGGCGCGCCCCTTGTCAAGCGAGCCGACCACGGGGGTTCCACCAAAAATGAGGTGTTAGCAAGCGAGACCTGTTACTTGTAGCGCCGCCTTCCAGGCGGCTCAACGTTGGCCTGCCGGGACGCTGGCTCCAAGGTCGAACGCGCGCCCTGGCGCAGTGGTGGCCGCCAGGAAGGGACGCGCGAGCGAGGCGCAGCCGAGCGAGAATGGCCGCGCCCAGCGCGGTCAAGCGGCCCTTCCCGAAGGGAGGCGGCGCTACAAGTGGCAACCCCCAATAGTTGGTGGAGCCGACAACAGGCGCAGGGCTACCTGAAAGTCGGGGAAGGGGTGGTCTTTCATGCCCGGTGTATCATAGCCATACCCACCTGTCCCTTTTTTGTTCACTCGTGCGCCTTAGAGATAGAAGCTTCTATCAGGCGACATTGAAGGAACGGTATGGATCATTGTTTACCGCCTGGACCACTCTCGATAGGAGAGTTTACGGCGCTGGTTGACAGGCATCAGGGAGCGTTAGTTGGCTTCCTGCGCGGCCTGGTTGCCAACGATGAGCAGGCGCTCGACCTGGCACAGGATGTGTTTTACGACGCCTGGCTGGCTGCGCGCCGTGGCTCCGCGCCCTTTGGCAGAGGAGACGCGCCAGAGGCGGCGCGGCGCTGGCTCTTTCGAGCGGCGTATCATCGCGGCATTTCGGCGCTGCGACGGCGGCGAATTATCCGTTGGGAATCGCTGGAGTTTCAGCAAGAACAGGCCCCTGAGACGTTTGCTGTCGCTGCCACGTTTGAGGATGCCCTTGCCGAGCGCGAAGCAGTGCGCGCCGCGCTCGCGCGCCTTGCGTCTCAGGATGTCGCCTGCCTGCTGCTCAGGGTGGTGCAGGGCTTTGGCATTGCCGAAATTGGCGAGATTGTCGGCGCTTCGACGGAAACGATTCACAAGCGGCTGTCGCGCGCCAGGAAGCGTCTGCGACACAGCTATCTTGCCCAGGAGGCGCTCCCGTTACCGAATGCTCCTTCCCAGAAGGAACCACGATCATGTTGAACAGCCACCTGCCAGAACAAACACCAGGACCGGAGTGTGTCTTCTTTGCCGATCTTTTGCCACTGCTTGGCGAGGAGGCGCTGCTTGAGGCGGAGGCCAGCGAGACACGCGCACACCTGGCTATCTGTGCCTATTGTCAGCAAGAGTACGCTGCCTATCGGCGCATTGATGCGAACCTGCGCCGCCATTTCGGCGCGCTGCCATCGCTGCGCTTCGCACCGGAGGATTTCATGATTCTTCCCGATGGTTCCACACCTTCAGAGCCAGCGCCAGAGACTGTTTCAGCGCCAGCGTCAGATACTGCTTCAGCGCCAGCGCCGGATGCCGCGCCTGCTCCTTTGCGAAGAATGCGCCCGCGTCGGACACGGCGAACCGTTTCGATTTTTTCTGTAGTGGCGGCTGTGCTGGTGATCATGGTCGTTGTGACAGCAATCGTTGTCAGCCACGGCCTGGCGTCGCAGCATACCCAGACGAGCCATCCTATCAGCAGCCCCACACCCACACTCGGACCGGCGCCGACGGAGACGGCCTATGTACCCACCAAGAATGACGGATTCGGCGCGATACAGATGCTTTCCCCAACGGAAGGCTGGGCCGTAGGGTCGAACACCGTCGTGATCCAGCCCACCACCATCATATCAACGCCGCTGATTGTGCATTACCACGACGGTCACTGGTGGCGCGTGGCCGCGCCGGGCAGCGAGCAGCTTGATGTGTCTAATCCGCAGCTTTCTAACATTTCGATGGGTTCCCCCGATGAGGGCTGGGCGGTTGGGGGCGGCAGCGACCTTCAACAAGGCAGGACTACCACCGCGTTCATCCTGCACTACAGCGGGGGCAGGTGGACCAGATATGGCAGCCCGATGCGCAACACCAGACTCAATCAGGTGCAGATGCTTTCGCCAACCGATGGCTGGATGGTCGGTGGCAGCAATCTCGACCTGGCGGGCGCCGAGACCAGCTTGCTGCTGCATTACGATGGGAAACGCTGGACGCAGGCGCCTGCGCCGCCCGTAGAAGTCATCACCGGGCTGGATATGCTTTCCGCGACGGATGGCTGGGCAACGGGCGAGGGTACGATTCTGCATTACAATGGGCAGTTGTGGACAGTCTTCCAAAGGGTTCCGCAGATCTTTGAACTCTCGATGGGTTCGCCGACGGATGGCTGGGCCGTTTCAGCCCCCCCATCTGATGTGAAGGGTACCTTATTATGGCACTATAACGGGAAAGAGTGGGTGAAGGATTCGACCTTCATTAGCGTCCACACGACGACCGAAACGTGGGTGGGTTCGCTTTCGATGGATTCGGCGACCGATGGCTGGGCTTTAGGTGCGGAGGGTTCCTCTTTCGACGGTACGGCTAACACCTGGTTCTTTTTGCACTACTCGCAAGGGAGCTGGAAACGGGTGCCAATGCCGCGTGGGATCTTCGTCTACACGTTGACGATGATGTCGGCGGATGAGGGCTGGGCTGCTGGCGCTGGCGGGGTGTTCCTGCACTATCAGCATGGCTCCTGGAGCCAATATCAATTCTGACCCGTGTCCTTCCGCTCCGTCGTTCCAGGCGCGAGGAACACTCCTCGCGCCTGAAACGCGCATGTCAGCCCTGTTCGGTCAAAATCGGCGTCTTTTAGCCCTCCCACGGGCGTTTCCACCACCTATCGGGGGAGGTCACTTGTAGCGCCGCCATCTTGGCGGCCCACCGCCGCGCTATTGCTCCCGTCGCCCTTCCAGGCGGATACCGCCTGTACCGCCGCCGTCTGTGCGGCCAGCCCGTAGCGCCGCCGTCTCGGCGGCTCAACGCTGCGCCAGCATGGACGTTGCCCCGCAACGCGCGCGTTCGCTCCGGTGGACGGTTGGCCGCCGAGACGGCGGCGCTACAAGTATCATATCTCGCTTGCTAATACCGCATTGTTGGTGGAACCCCTCTCACAGGCGCTGCGTTGACGCATGAGCAGGCTTTGGAGTATCATCGAATGAGGCGCTTTCAGCGTCCAATTCCTGGTGCAGTGTGACGGCGACGGTTGGCGTCGCGGAGCCGAGGAAAGAGGAGCCACCTGCTCTGATGATTGCTGAGGTTTTAGTACCCGACGGCGCCTGGAGTAGACGCAATCGCCGCTCTGTCTTCACCTATCGCGTCCCCCCCTCGCTGGCCGCGCTGGTACAGCCGGGCCATCTGGTAGCCGTTCGGTTTGGCTCGCGGCTTACCCAGGGTATTGTCTGGAGCGTTGCGGAGGGTGAACCTGGCGATCCAGCGGCTGCGGAGGCGTCTGACCAGCCGGAAACTGAGGAGCAGCCTGCGGCCCTGCGCGATATAAGCAAGCTGCTGGATGCCGCGCCGGTCTTGCTGCCGCATCAGCAGGCGCTGGCGGAATGGGTCGCCGATTATTACTGCGCTTCGCTGGCTACCTCGGTCTTGCTGATGCTGCCGCCGCGTCTGGGCGCTGGGATGCGTCTGGCGCCGGCGCGCAGCGCGGCGGAAAGCGAGGCAGGGGCTGCCGAGAACCATCTGGCCGGAGAAACCTCGCGGGCGCTGATTGATTTCGTGCGCGAAAAAGGGATCGTGGATGAGGCGAAGGTGCGCCAGATGCTGGGGACCGCGCGCGCTGGAACCGCGATTGCCGAACTGCTGGAACATCGGCTGGTGGACCTCGTTCCGGCGCATCTGCGCACCCAGCGCGCGCGTATTGTGCGCCTGGCTGCCTCCTATGACGAGGCGGCCCGCTGGTGCGAAGAGACCCGGCGGCAGCTTGATACGCTTTCCCCGCAGCGGGCGCTCAGCGTTCGCAAGCAGCTTGCCGTCATCGGCTTGCTGCTGGCTACCTCATCCAGAACCCCCGCGACGGGCGCTCCGGCGAAACACTGGACACTGACCGAAGTGCGCAAGGTCACGAAAGCGACCCAGGCGACGTTCGACGCGCTGCAACGCCTGGGTTTGCTGGCGATTGAGGATGCCGAGGTGGCGCGCAACCCGTTGGAAGATCGGCCTGCCGCGCCCAGCGCGCCTTTGCCGCTGACCGCTGCTCAGCGGCAGGCGGTTGAGCGCATCGTGGCGGCGAAAGATGCGTCGGTCTTTCTGCTGCATGGCGTGACCGGCAGCGGCAAAACCGAAGTCTATTTGCAGGCGCTGGCGGCGGTCATTGCGCGTGGGCAGCGCGGCATGGTGCTGGTCCCTGAAATTGCGCTGACGCCCCAGGCCATGGCCCGCTTTGCCGGGCGCTTTCCTGGGCGCGTGGCAGTGCTGCACAGCGGCCTGACCCACAGCGAACGCTACGACCAATGGCGGCGGATTCGCGCCGGACAAGTTGATGTGGTCGTTGGCTCGCGCTCCGCTGTCTTTGCGCCGCTCGCCAATCCTGGGCTGATCGTAATTGATGAAGAACATGAGGCAGCCTATAAGCAAGAAGATCGCATCCCCACCTATCACGCCCGCGAGGTGGCGCTGGCATTGAGCCGCCTGACCGGCGCATCGGTGGTGCTGGGCAGCGCCACGCCCTCCAGCGAATCGTATTACGCGGCGCAGAGCGGGCGCTACGCATTGCTGGAACTGCCCACGCGCGTGGCGCAAGCCGATGGCGTCATCTCTGGCCTGCCGACAGTCACGATTGTTGATCTGCGCGCCGAATTGCGCGCCGGGCATACGAATGTGCTGAGCCGGGCGCTGGCAGGCGCAATTTCTGAGGCGCTGGCCGCCGGGCAGCAGGCGATCCTCTTTCTCAATCGCCGGGGCATGGCAAGCTATGTCCTCTGTCGCGGGTGCGGCTATGTCGTCTGCTGCCCGCGCTGCGATATTCCCCTGACCTATCACGCTGCCGAACATGCGTTGCTCTGCCACTACTGCTTTCGCCAGGAGCCGCCACCGCGCGCCTGCCCGGTCTGCCTGAGCAGCGACATCCGCTATTACGGTCACGGCACCGAGCGCGTCGAGGATGTCGTGGGGCGACTCTTCCCGCGCGCCCGCCTGCTGCGCTGGGACAACGATACAGCGCGCGGGCGACACGGCCACGAGCGGCTGCTGGATGCCTTTGCCAATCATCAGGCGGATATTCTGATTGGCACGCAGATGATTGCGAAGGGGCTGGATTTTCCGGCGGTGACGCTGGTGGGCGTGATCTCTGCCGATACCGCCCTCTATCTGCCCGACTATCGCGCCGCCGAGCGGGCGTTTCAACTGCTGACACAGGTGGCCGGGCGCGCCGGGCGCGGCAAGACGCCAGGGCAGGTGATCTTTCAGACGTTTACCCCCCAGCATTTCTGCATCCAGGCCGCTGCCGAGCAGAACTACCGCGAGTTTTACGAGGCAGAGATTTCGGCGCGCCGCCAATACGGGTATCCTCCCTTCCGGCGCTTTGTCAAGTTTACCTACAGCCACGAAGATCGGTACACCTGCCAGGTAGAGGCAACAGCCCTGTATAATACGCTGACCCAATTGGTCACGGCGCTTGACCTGCGCGATACCGATCTGGTTGGTCCCGCGCCTGCGTTTATGGAGCGCCTGCGCGAACGCTATCGCTGGCAGATCATTGTGCGCAGCCCGGACCTGCGCCCGCTCCTGCGCGAAGTAGCGCCGGAAGAACTGCCGCGCGGCTGGTCGGTGAACATTGACCCGATGAGTACGCTTTAGCCGGGCGCGCTGGCTGCCAGCTAGCCTGTTTCTTGCAGGCGCCGCGAGTGCTATACTATCTGCGTGATCCCCAACAACGATGTTGGCCCAGCCGATGAAGCCTGGGCCGGAGAAGGAGGGTTGAGATAGCTTGCAATAATGTGGTCTTCTATGCTATCATGTGTATATGGAGAACACATATTCGATTGGACAATTTGCCCAGCTTACGGGGCGTGGGGTCAAGACCCTGCAAAAGTGGGACCGGGCAGGCATCCTCAAAGCACACCGGACCCTTACCGGGCGGCGCTACTATACCCACGATCAATACCTGGAGTATCGCGGGCTGAAAGCGAAGGGAGCAGGTAGCACTATCGCCTATGCGCGGGTATCGAGTCAGAGCCAAAAGCCGGATTTGCAGAATCAGGTGGCCGCGCTCAAAGACTTTTGTGGGCGGCAGGGCTTCAAGGTAGACGAGTGGGTAGAGGAAGTGGGCAGCGGTCTCAACTACCAGCGCAAGCAGTTTCACCGTCTCATGGAAGAGATTGAACTAGGGCGCGTGCAGCGGCTCATCATCGCGCACAAGGATAGGTTGGTCCGCTTTGGGTTTGAATGGTTTGCGGCGTTCTGTGAGCGACACGGGACGGACCTGATCATTGTGAACGGCGATACGCTCTCGCCAGAGCAAGAACTGGTGCAAGACCTGCTCTCGATTGTCCATGTATTCAGCGCCCGGCTGCATGGACTACGTTCGTACAAGAAGGTGATTCGTGATGCTGCTCTGCAAAAAAGTCCGCCTCCAGGTGAGTGACGAGGATGCCGCTGCCTTGGAGTTCATGCAGGGCAAATGTCGCGGGCTGTACAACTGGTGGGTGATGCGCTTGCGCGCTGGAGAACGCTGGCGTTGCCTGGATGCCAAGAAGACGCTAGCTGAAAGCCGGAAGTACGACCCAGAAATCGATCAGGTGTATGGCAAACTGCTGGCAGAGGTCTATTTCCGGCTGGATAAGGCGATGCAAGCCTTTTTCAAGCGGGTCGCCAATGGCGAGACGCCTGGTTTCCCCCGCGTGCGCCCTCGCCATACGTTCTTTACCCTCTGCTATCCAGCCATGTACATCAAGGTAGTGGGTAATACAGTGCTGCTACCTACTGGAGGCGGGCGCGGCAAGAAGGACAAGCCCTGTCCAACGATTGTTGCAGGACTGACCGAACCCTCACCAGCAGGCTACCGGGAAGTGGCGATTAGCCGTGATGCCAGGGGCCACTACTACGCTTCTTTTGTCTATCCGGTCCAGGAAGCGGGCCAGCAACCGGGGCAAGTGGCCGCCTTCGATTTAGGCATCAAGACCCTGGCAACAGGCGTGAACGAGCAAGGGCGCTTCTACCACATCGGCGGCTTCAAGGGCCACCAGTGGTACAACCAGCAGCTTGATAAGATTCGCTCCAGGCGAGACCGCTGCAAAAAGAAGTCCCGTCGCTCTATCCACTTATCCCAGGTCTACCAGCGTATCTCGGAAAAGAAGCGCAACAAGCAGCGCGACTCTCTGCATAAGGCGTCCCATCTCATCGCTCACCGACTGGTTGAAAGAACTGTGGTGATTGGTGATCTTTCCCAGCGGCAGATGGTCACGAAAGAACACGAAGCAAAGCAGCGCCTCAAGCATCGGGCCATCTTCAACGATTGGGGCCTGTATGGCTTTGTACACATGCTTCAGTACAAATGTGTCCTGGCTGGGAAAGAACTGGTTGAGTTAGACGAACGCGATACAAGCAAGACCTGTAGCGGCTGTGGGGCGAAGCAAGACATGCCGCTCTACAAGCGCACGTATCGCTGTGAGACCTGCGGGCTGGTCATGGATCGTGACGAGAACAGCGCGGTCAATATCCTCCAGCGGTCTCTTGCCCGGCTAGGGCCACACACGGCTGACGCCGTGCGGTGTGTTGCAGGCGAGCCAGGCGGCGTAGCGGTCACGGGGGCCGCCCAAGTGGCTCAAGTGCAAGAATCAACACGTTTGAACACGTTTTGAAAGGCAGAGGTATGGCATGTCAAGAGCAGCCCATGATACGGCCAAACAGCTTTCCGAATATGAAACCTATCTGCGCACCGAAGAACTGCTGAATCTTCAGAAACACCCGGAGCAGATGAGCCACCACGACGAGCTTCAGTTCCAGGTGGTGCATCAGACGTTTGAACTCTGGTGGAAAGAGACCGCGCACGAGCTTGGCGCTGTCCGGCGGCTGCTTCAGTCGGGCGATTATCTTGAGGCGGCGCGCCTCTTGCGCCGCGCAGCGCAGATCGAGCGCCTGCTGCTGCATGTGCTGGCGATGCTGGAAACGATGACGCCCTGGGACTTCCTGACCATCCGTTCGGGGTTAGGGCATGGCAGCGGTATGGACTCACCGGGCTTTCGCGCGCTGCTGCGCCTCTCGCCGCCCCTCTGGGGCGCTTTCACCCAGGCGCTGGAGCGCGCGGGCGTGAGCCTGGCCGACCTCTATATCCAGCGGGCGCGCCACGCGGGCCTCTTTGCGGTGGCGGAGGGCTTGCTCGATTACGATGAATATTTCCAGTTGTTCCGCGTGCAGCACTACCGACTGGTTGAACGCACGATTGGCCCTGGCGCTGTCGGCACTGGCGGCACGCCAATGGATGTGTTGGCGCGTACCCTGAAAGATCGGTTTTACCCTGAACTCTGGGAGGTCAGGGACACGCTGCTCCAGCGTGCCAGCGATAGATAAAGGATAGAGCATATGGCTGTAATTGTTCCCTCGATCCTCTCGGCGGATTTTGCTCGGCTGGGCGAACAGGTGCGCGAGGCAGAGGCGGGCGGCGCTGACCGCATTCAGATTGATGTGATGGATGGCCGCTTTGTCCCCAATATCACTGTCGGGCCGCTGATTGTCGAGGCGGTGCGGCGCTGCACCAGCCTGCCGCTGGAAGCGCACCTGATGATTGTCGAGCCGGAGCGTTACGTGGAGGATTTTGCCAGAGCGGGCGCAGATATTATCATCGTCCATCAGGAGGTTTCGCCGCATCTGCACCGCACCGTCCAGCATATCAAGCAGTTGGGCAAGGGCGCGGGCGTGGCGATCAATCCGGCCACGCCTGCCGAAACGCTGGAAGAGATTCTGCCCGATCTCGATCTCGCGCTGGCGATGACCGTCAATCCTGGCTTTGGCGGCCAGGATTTTATCCCCCGCGTTCTCTCCAAACTGCGTCGGCTGCGCGCGATGATTGATGCCGCGCGCCCCGGCTGTGACCTGGAGGTGGATGGCGGCATTCATGCCGAGACCGCGCCGCTGGTGGTGGCGGCGGGCGCAAACGCGCTGGTGGCAGGCTCCGCCGTCTATAACAACCACGAGTCCGTTGCTCAGGCCATCCAGCGCCTCCGCGATAGCCTGAAATAGAGGGTTGAAAATCCCTGAGAACGCCTCAACAGCGTTCACCGGTAACGCGCCGATCATCTGGCGGCCAGTGCTAAGAATGCCTCACAAAACCGACGGTTGGCCCCACCCCAGCCGCCTGGAAGGACGGCGCTACAACCCCGCCCCTGCTCGTGCGGAGGTTGTGTCAGGCGCTCTAAAGCCGCTCCATAGGATGGGAACGCCACTTGTAGCGCCGCCTTCCAGGCGGCTGGTCGCTGCCCGCCAGGTGATCGGCGGCGCGCGTCGTCTCCGGCAGGCGGTAGCCGCGCACACAGCGCAGCACCGCCTCAACCGCCGTTGGCAGATCGATCTTGTGGCCGACGGAGACAAAGAGCGGGTTGGTGTTGGCTCTGGTGCGCACAACCATGCCAATCGTTTCGCCCTGGTCCACCAGAGGCGCGCAATCGCCTTTGTTGGGGCCAGGCTGCTGATACGCGCCGATCAAGCGCGTTTTGGCGCAGCCGATGCTGGGCCGGTCCAGGTAGAGGCCCAGGTGACAGGCCAGGCCGAAGCGCCGGGGATGCGCGTAGCCCTGCCCATCGAAGATGAGGAGATCGGGCTGCTGCTTGAGCTTCGCCATCGCATCCAGCACCACCGGCCCTTCGCGGAACGAGAGCAAGCCTGGCACGTAGGGAAAGACGCTCTCCCGCGTGGCTGTCGCCTGATCGATGATCTCTAAATCGGGGAACGAAAACACCACAATGGCCGCCTGCCCCACATCCTGGTAGGAGACGTCAATGCCCGCCACCGTCCGAATCTGATCGAGCGCGATGCTATTAGTCTGCTGAACGAGCGGGCGCAGCCGCTCCTGAATGGCAATGGCTTCCTCTGGTGAGACGTTCCTGGTGTTTGTCAGTTTAAAATTCGTGTCTGACCAAAAATAGTTCGTTGGCTCGAAGCTCCTCACGACCATCTCTCTGACCCATATCTTTTCCATGCATCTGTTCCCCTCATGTTCATCGGCTCATCCCTTTGTTTTCGTCTTTCGCACATGCTATCATGCCTTTCAAGAGGGCAGGTTGCTTCCTCTTCTCTAGTGCAAATACCTGAAACTGAGTGTATGTAACCCCAGCAAATACGTTATACTATACCCATCATTCACAGAAAGGAGTATGCCTCATGCATACAAAGATTACCCCATTTAGCGAGGCTGATATTGAAGAGGCTTCTGAATTGCTGGCGCGCCGCCACCAGGGCGACCGTGTTCACGAACCTGCTCTCCCTGAGCGTTTTAGCCGTCCCTCAGAGGCTCGTCTTGAGCTTGAACAAACCTGGAAAGCGTCAACTGTCAACGGTATGAGCGCAGGCGGTGTTGTGGCCCGGCAGGACGGAAAAATGGTCGGCTACCTGATTGGGGTGCCGAAGATGAATGAGATGTGGGGCCGCAGCGTCTGGGTTGAATATGCCGGCCATGCTCTTGATCGCTCCTCTAGCGCGGAACTCTACCGCGATCTCTACGCAGCTCTCTCCCCGACCTGGGTTGCCCTGGGATGCCTCTACCACGTTACCAATATCCCTGCCTCAGATCAGGCTGCTAGCGATGCCTGGTTTAATCTCAGCTTTGGCAAAGAGCAGGTCTATGGCCTGCGTGAAACGGCGCCAGCCTCCTCGTTTGCTGTTCCCACCGATCCGACGCTGGAGATTCGCCGTGCCAGTCCTGCCGACCTGGACATCTCTTCGCAGCTGGATGAGGTGATCTCATTCCATCAATCTCGCTCACCCGTCTACTCACTAGTCATGCCCTATGATAGAGAAGAGGCCCGGCAGGAGACGCTGGAACAGCTTGAAAATCCAGAATGGAAGATATGGCTCGCCCTGCGCAATGGGCAACTCGTCAGCATTCAGGTCTACTTGCCTGCTCAACCGCCGCGTGGCATCGGCAACATGGTGCTCCCAGAAAAATGCAGCTTCCTGGGGTTTGCCGCGACGCGAGAAGAGGAGCAGGGACAGGGTATAGGTCGCATCCTGACAGCCCACGGCCTGGCTGATGACTATGCCACTGGCTACGCTTTCTGCTTCACCGACTGGCGTGCCACCAATCTGCTCTCCTCCCGCATGTGGATGCGTCAGGGATGGCGACCGGTTGCATACCGTCTGACGCGTCGCCTTGATGAACGCGTACTCTGGAGCCACGCCAAAGCCTCTCCAGCTCCCTGGCTCGATAAAAGATTTGCCAATGAGTAGAGCATTGCTGTAAATCGTTTCGCTTTGTGGGGGAGTTGGGTGGCGTCGTGCTGGACAGCAGCCCACGCGGGACACTCTACGAGGCGCCCTTGCCGGAGGATGACCCGCAGGGGGTGGTCCACTGTGTCCAGGTGCAGGATGCCTCCACCGAGCGGCGGTATCTGCTGCGCGTGCCGCTCACCATCCAGACGGCAGCCGAAGCGGTGGCGTGGAGCTTTGATCCGCCAGTGCAGGAGTATTACCCGGCGGAGGAGACATGAACCCATCTGAGGAAGAGGTGGTGGAAACGGTGCGCGCCGGACGAAGCCCCATTTCCTGGGAAAAATTGGGTGAGCGACGAGAAGAAACGTGAAGAGGAAGGCGCCGCGAAGACGCAAGCGCCAGGCAACAACGTGCTTGCCTGGCGCTTCTCTGGTACACGATAGCAGAATATTACCGTGTTCCGGCGGCTTCGGTTTCCGGTTCCTCGCCGGTTGGAGCCGCGACGATGACGGGCAGGGCGGCGGTATCTTCCTCCTCAACTTCCAGGTGCGGCGGGCGGAAACCCAGGCGGCGCTTCATACCGCTTGCCAGGCTATACAGCACCGGAATGACCACCAGGGTCAGCAGCGTTGAACTCAGCAGGCCGCCGATCACCACCGTCCCCAGTTCGGCGGAGATCACCGAGCCATCGTTGCTGCCCAGCGCCAATGGCGCGGTTGCCAGGATCGTAGCAATGGCCGTCATCAGGATAGGCCGCACGCGGATGCGTCCGCCTTCCAGCAGCGCCTCGCGGGTGGACAGCCCGTGTTTCTCGCGCTGCTTGACCATATCCAGAAAGACAATAGCGTTGGTGACGACGATGCCCACCAGCATCAGCAGGCCGATCAGTGAAGAGATGCTGATCGTGCGCCCCGTGACGAGCAGCGCCGGAAACGCGCCAATCGCCGCCAGCGGCAGCGAGAACAGCAGGATGAACGGGTCGAGCAGTGACCCAAAGGTAATCACCATCAGCACGTAGACCAGGATAATGGCGGCCAGCATCGCCAGCAGCAAGCCGCTGAATCCGGTGGTTAGCTGGGAAGTGATGCCGCCATAACTGACGGTGACGCTGGCGGGCAGATGCAGCGCGTCAATCTTCTGCTGAAGATCAGTGGAGACAGTACCCGTGTTCTGGCTGGTGATGTCGGCGCTGATCGTGACCGCAGGCTGGCCGCCGATGCGTGTCACCTTTACCTGGCTTTGCTGGATGCTGACCGTAGCGATCTGCCCAAGCGGCACCACGCCGGAGCGCCCGCCCGCGCCGTAAAAGATGGGTAGATTGTTGACGCCCTGCGGGGTTGCCAGGTCGGCGGTGTCCATCTGGACGACGACATTGGTCGGCTGGCCGTTATTAAAATCACTGGTCGAAATCTGGATAGCCGTCTGGCCTGCCAGGTCTGCGCGAATCTGCTGGCCCACCTGGGCGGTAGTCAACCCATAGAGCGCGGCCCGGCTGGGATCAACGGTGATAGAGAGGGTTGGCGCCACCGCCGAGGCGTCGCTGGTGGGGTTGGCGGTATCCGCCTCTTTTTGCACCACCGAAAAGACTTGCTGCGCCGCGCTGACGAGCGCCTGCTGGTCGTCGCTGCTGAGCGTCACCTGGAACTGGCTGTTGGAGGCGCTGAAGGTCTGTACTGTGATGAAGAACTTGCCCGCGATGTCCGGCGCGGAGATTTTGTCGCGCAGTTCTGTGGTGGTCGCTTCCAGATCGGCAGTATTCTGAAGAATCACCAGAATCGAGGCGCTGTTGCTGCTGCCTCCGCCCAGCACCACCGAGCGCAGGGCGTTGAGCGAACCGCCGCCGCCGATGGTCGTCTGATAGCGGCTCACCCTGCTGTCCTGATGCAAAATGGTTTCCACTTTGGATGCTTCATCAGACACCGCCTGGAGGTCTGATCCCGCTGGCGGCGACACGGTGATGCTGATGATCTTCTGTGACCCCTGGTTCAAGAAGCTGGTGGGAATCCTGCTCACGCTGGCGACGCTGGCCGCGAAGAGGACGATAGCCACGATGAGCGTGATGGCGCGATGGCTCAGCGTCCAGCGCAGCACCGGCGTGTAGATGCGCTGAAGCCAGGTAGTCTCTTCTTCGAGCGTCTGGCCGCGCCGCAGCGCCTGGGATGCTGTGCGGCTGGGGCGCACAAAGTATTTTGCCAGCGCCGGAATGATCGTCAGGGCAACGAGCAGCGAGGCGGCCAGCGCGGCCACGACGGCCAGCGCAAAGGGCCGGAAGAACTCGCCGACGATCCCGCCGATAAAGGCCAGCGGCAGGAAAACGGCCAGCGTCGTCGCGGTGGAGGAGGTAATGGCCGTACCTACCTCGCGCGTGGCTGTTATCGCCGCGCGGCGCACCGACTCGCCCGCCTGAACATGGCGATAGATATTCTCCAGCACGACAATGGCGTCATCCACCACGCGCCCGATAGCGATTGCCAGCCCGCCCAGCGTCAGGACGTTCAGGCTGATGTTGGCCGCGTAGAGGATAATAAACGCTACCAGCAGCGAGCAGGGGATGGAGATGGCCGTTACCAGCGTGCTGCGGATGTTGAGCAGAAAGAAGAAGATCACCAGAACAGCGAAGCCAGCGCCCAGCAAACCTTCGCGCACCAGGCCATTGATTGATTGCGTAATGAAGGTGGATTGGTCCTGAAGGGTAACGATATTCACGCCTTTGGGCAGCTTCGCTTTCAGGTCATCCAGCTTGCTGTTGACGGCAGTGGCGACGGTCACGGTGTTGGCGTTTTGCGCCTTGGTGATGTTGATGCCGATGCTGGGTATGCCGTTGGTGCGCGAGATGCCGTCGGTAGTGTTGTCGCTCTGCTGAACGGCAGCAACATCCTCAAGCAAGACCAGGCCGGATTGATGGGCAATTGGCTGGCACAGCGCCGTCGGATTCGTACCTGTGGCGCTCCCTTTCACGCTCTTGCCTGCGGCGCTGCCGCCCACAACCAGCCCGCAGAGGTCTTGCACCGATTGGAACTGGTGATTGGTGACAACTGGCACGCTGAAGCCCTGGCTGTCCACTGTGCCGCCGGGAACGGTCAGGCTGTTCTGCTGAAGCAGCGCCACGATTTGCTGAACGGAGATGCCTTTGGCGGCCAGCTTTGCCGGATCGAGCGTAATCAGCAGCTGCCGCGAGCCGCCGCCCAACAAATCAATATTCGAGACGCCCGCAACCGTCTTGAGCGCCGGAATAATCTGTGTGCGCGCAATTTGGGCGAGCTGCGCGGGCGTCTCTGTGTTGGAAGAGAGGCTCAACTGGAGGATGGGCTGCGACTGGAGGTTGAAGGTCTCGACCTGCGGGAGCGAAGCTCCGCTGGGCAGAGCGATCCCTTGCAGGTTGCTGCTGATGGTTTGCTGGGTGGCCTTCATGTCGGTCCCGAAGTCAAACGTGGCAAGCACAATGGACTCGCCGTTAATCGAAGTTGATTGCACCGTTTGCAGCCCTGGCAAGTCGCTTACGGCCTGCTCCACCTGCGCCGAGACGGTATCGGCCACCGTCTGCGGTTCTGCCCCCGGATAACTGGTCAGCACGGTGACAACCGGGAAATCAACGCTGGGGAGCAGTTCTTGCTGAAGCTGCGTAGTGGCAAACCCGCCAAAGAGCAGGATGCCAACCACCAGCAGCAGCGTAACGCTCGATTTGCGCACAGCAAGCCGGGTTAAGAAAGAGAACATGCTGCGATAACTCCTTGGTGTATGCGATGCCGCTGGCGAAGGCGAGGACCGGCCAGGGGAAAGCTTTAGCGTCTAGATAGTTTATACGCTTAACTATTATACCGGGTGAGGGCAAGGATAGACCAGAGCGTCAATCCCTCCGTGATTTTGTGTTTGACAGCCGCCCCCTCCGTTCGCTATACTTAGTGAAGTACCCCATCGCTCAAGCGAGGGGCTTCTACAGAGCCGTAACTCTGTGGGCCACTTCCTGGCCCTGGAACAGAATGTTTAATGCTGCGTTGTGATCGCGGTCCAGTTCACAGCCACAGGAGCAGGAATGCCAGCGTTCAGACAAGTCCTTCTTCACGATAGCCCCACACTGGCTGCATCGCTGGCTCGTATAGCGGGGGTCCACCAACAGCACGCGGCGTCCGGCACTCGCAGCCTTGGCGACGCACAACTGCTGGAACTGGCCCCAGCTAGCATCAAGAATCGACAGGTTGAGTCCCGCCTTGGCCGCCGCCCCATTGGGCAGATATTCGCCCTCTTTTTCGGGGTCCGGCTTGGGGTCGGGCGCTTTACTCATGTTCGTGATCTTCACGTCCTCAAACACGATCACGCCAAAACGGTTCACCAGAGCGCGGGCCGCTTTGTGTTGAAAGTCCTTGCGTTGGTTGCGGACCTGCCGATGCGCTTTTGTCAGGGCGATAGCCGCCCGCTTGCGCCGATGGGAGCCACGCTTTTTGCGGTCCTTCGCTTGTTGCAAGCGTTTGATACGCTTCAGCCCACGGCGATAGGGGCGCGGGTTTTCGATGGTTTCGCCAGTAGACAGCGTGGCAAAATGCAGCACGCCCAAGTCAATGCCTACGGCTTCTTCGCCTGGCGGCAACGGCTCGTCTTCCACTTCACAGGAGAAGGTGACATACCAGTGATTCACGTCCCGCTTGATGGTACAGGTTTTCACCTGGCCTTGCATGGGCCGATGCAGCCGCACCTTGAGGTCGCCAATTTTGGAGAGCGTGAGCATATTCCCAGCCAGAGCAAAGCCCGCTTGCGGATAGGTGAACGAGTCATAGCGGCCCGCTCCCTGGAAGCGTGGGTAGCCGGGCGTCTCCCCATTTCTGATGCGGCGGAAGAAGGCGGCAAAGGCTTTGTCCAGGCGGCGCAAGACATCCTGCAACACCTGGCTGTAGATGTCAGCATAGGCGGGATAGGCGGCCTTCAGGTCGGCCAGTTCTGCCGCCTGTTGGCTGTAGCCCAGACTCTTGCGGCGCATCTGATAGAACGCCTTGCGCTGTTCCAGAGCGCTGTTGTAGAGGGAACGGCAGCGGCGCAGCACAAAGAGCAAATGGTGCTCCTGTTGCTTCGTGGGAGAGATGCGGTATTGGAAGGCTTTATGGGTTCGCCGCTCGTTTGGATTTTCGCTGCTCTTGCCTGGCATACTGCTCCAACGCCCACACCAGTTCACTATTCAATGATCGCTTGTGTTCGGCTGCCAACGTGCGAAACACGTCAATCAAGGCAGGCGAAACCGTGATCGTCCAGCGCGGTAATTTGGGTTTGGCTGATTGTTCCATGTACGTAGTATATCATAGGGCATACGTTCATGCCAAGCGCAGCGAGGCCGCTTCTATCCGCAGTGCTAAAGCAAGGGGTTTTACACGGCCCTTGATAAAGCATTGTGATAAAAAGCAGCGCGGATGCCAATCAAGACTCTTCTGTGCGCGCTGCGTAATGGCTACCCCAAGGCTCCTCTCCGAAAGGAACAAAAGAATCTTGCTCGTTGATACCCACGCGCACGTTGATGCGCGTCAATTTGTCTCTGACCGTGACGCCGTGATTACTTCGGCCATCGAGGCCGGGGTGGAGATGCTGGTGGATGCTGGCTGCGATCTGCCCTCCAGCCGCGCCGCCGTTGATCTGGCAGCGAAACATCCTGGACACGTCTTTGCCGCTGTTGGCATTCATCCTCACGACGCCTCCAGCTATACGGATGAGGCGCTGGCCGAGTTGCGCGATCTGGCCGGGCGGCCAGGCGTGGTCGCCATTGGCGAAACCGGCCTGGATTACTATCGCATGCTTTCGCCCCGCGAGCACCAGCAGCACTCGTTGGAGCGCCAGCTTGATCTCGCTCGCCAGCTTGATTTGCCCATCATTCTGCATAACCGCGATTCGCACGCTGACCTGATGGCGATGCTGCGCGAGCATGCGCGGGGCGTGCGCGGGGTATTTCATTGCTTTTCAGGGGATCGGCAGATGGCCGAAGAATGCCTGACCTTTGCGGGCTTTTATCTCTCGTTCGCCGGGCCGCTGACCTATCGCGCCAACACGGCGCTGGCCGAGGTGGCCGCCTGGGCGCCGTTGGATCGCGTGCTGGTGGAGACCGATTGCCCGTATCTGACACCGCATCCTTTCCGGGGGCGGCGCAACGAACCAAAGCATGTGGCGCTGGTGGCGGCGAAACTGGCCGAGCTGCGCGATCTGCCCGTTGGGGAGATCGCCGACATTACGACGAACAACGCGCGCACCCTGTTGGGGTTGGCGCGCGCCTGAAGAGGAGCTTTTTACTTGCAGCGCCGCCTTCCAGGCGGCTCAACGGCTGGCCGCCTGGAAGGCGGCGCTGCAAGTCGAAGCCGTGAGCATTCAACAGGATTTGGGATACGATCATCATACCTGGGGGAACAGACCATGCGTATGGTCGTGGCAGGCAGAAAGGGAAACAAAGACGGATGCGACTCTTTAATACAATGACCCAGGCGAAAGAAGACTTCATCCCTGGGGGCGAAGTGGTGAAGGTCTACGTGTGCGGCGTGACCCCTTACGACACGACACATCTGGGGCATGCGTTTGTCTATGCGACTTTTGACACCTTACACCGCTACCTGGAGTGGCGCGGCTTGAAGGTGTGCTATGTCCAGAACGTCACCGATATTGATGATGATGTGCTGCGCAAAGCAGCGCAGGTGGGCCTTAGTTGGGATGAACTGGGCCGCCGCGAGACGCAGCGTTTCCTCGAAGATATGAGCGCGCTCAATGTGCGCATGCCCGACGTGTACGCAAAGGCAACAGAAGAGACGCCCAGGATGATCGAGTTGATCGTGAAGCTGCTGCGCGGCGGCCACGCCTATGAGCGCGAGGGCAACGTCTACTTCAGCGTCAAGAGCGACGCATCCTTCGGCGAACTGGCTGAGGCGGCAGGCTATGTCGGCTATGAGTGCTGGCTGGCGACGGCCAATGAGCGCGGCAACTATCCCGACGATCCGCTCAAAGATGACCCGCTGGATTTCGTTCTCTGGCAGGCGCAGAAGCCGGGCGAGCCAGCCTGGCCCAGCCCCTGGGGGCCAGGACGACCCGGCTGGCATATCGAGTGCAGCGCCATGTCCACGCGCTATCTCGGCGATCAACTGGATATTCACGGCGGCGGCGCTGACCTGGCTTTCCCGCATCATACCTGCGAGATCGCTCAGACAGAGAACGCCACAGGCGCTCGCCCCTTCACGCGCTATTGGATGCACATCGGCATGGTGCGGCTGGCTGGCGAGAAGATGAGCAAGTCACTGGGCAATCTGATCTTGGTGCGCAACCTGCTGGGGGCTTATGCGCCTAATACGGTGCGCGTGCTGCTGCTCAGCCATCACTACCGCGAAGCCTGGGAATACCAGGAAGAAGAGGCGCTGCTGGCGGCGAAGATAGCGACGAAACTCTATGCCGCCGCCGCGCCGCGCGTGATCGGCAAAAAAGAACGCGCGGCGGGCGTCAGGGACGATGAGCAGGCGGGAGCGGAGGTAGCGGAAAAAGCACGCCAGCATTTTATGCGGGCAATGGAGGATGATCTGGATACGCCGCTGGCGCTCAACACCCTGGCGGCGCTCGCCGATCATATTCTGGAGGCGCGCCAGCAGAAACGCGAGGAACCGGCTGCTGTGCGCGGGCTGCGCGAACTGGCGGGGGTGCTGGGCCTCAGATTGCCTGAGTAAACGAAGGGAGCGTCTGAAAAAGACGCTCCCGTTCTACATAAAGCTACTGCTGGTCTTGAGCCTGACTACGCTGCTCCTCTTTGCGAGAGCGCATCAGGCCGGTGGTATTGATGCTTTGCGCCAGTACCACAATACCAGGAAAATTGGGCTGAATGGTGCTGAAGCCTTCAACGAAGAGTTTATCTTCTTTGTCCTCGTTAATCCGCTTCTCCACCTTGTTCCACTGCTTCTCTGTCACCAGGATCAGGTATTTGGTTTCCCCTCTGAGGGTTGGCAGCCCTTTGGGGAGATTTGCGGGCGCGGTCTGGGTCTTCATCGAGAACGCCACGTACTGATGCTGCTTCTGAATCGGGCCAGGCCGCCCGGTAAGCGTGATTTTGCTGCTCATACACTCCCTCTATTTTTTTCTGGTGCGCATCAGGCCAACGGTGTTGACGTTCATTGCCAGCACGACGATGCCGGTTTTGAAATTGGGCTGAACGGTGCTGAAGCCCTCGATGTAGAGTTGATCTTCCTGATCGTCGTTGATCCTTTTCTCCACCTTCTCCCACTGCTTGGTGGCCGCCAGCACGAGGTATTTGGTCTCCCCCTTGTAGATGGGCAGCCCCTTGGGCAGTGCTGGTGGCTGCTGGGCTTTGACCGTGAAGGCCACAAACTGAGCCTGCTTCTGGAGGGTGCCAGGCCGTCCAGTAATCACCGTCTTGGAGCCTGCCAGCGGGCCAGCCTTCAACCGCCCAGTCATCTCGATGAGTGCTGGCATCTGCTCGGCCAGCGCCGTCGGCTGATCGGACTTCTGCTTCATAATCGGCTTGATTTTACGCCAATCTTTTTTCGGGTTCACCAGGCGCTGGCGTACCAGGGCGAAAAAGGTGCCTCCAGGACTCCGTTTGCGGCTGCCATCCTTCGTCAGAATGCCTTCGCCCGCAGCGAGTGTGACCGCCTCTGCTGCGTATGCCTGAGCTTTCTCTTCCCCCAGGTAATCCACCGCTCGGGCAAGCTGAATGATGGGCTTTTCTTCGGTTTCTCCCAGAAGGGCGGCCAACCCCTGGGCAGCCGCCAGCCCTTCTGGTGAGGGCGGGGGAATCGTCGCTGACGCTGGGCCAGCGGGTTTGTCTCCCGATGGAGGAGTGCTCATAGGTCTCACATTCCTCTCTACTTGCCAAGAAGCCCCTGCCCTACTCGGCAAGAGCCTCTTCTGGACTGTTGTTCCTGGTCTGCATGGAATAGAGCAGCCAGTTGACCAGCAGCCCCGCTGAGGCGCTGGCTGCCGAGACCAGGAAAAAGCTTACTACTGCCGCCCCTAACGCATCAACGCCTGCTATGGCTGGCTTCATGATGGCTGGCAGGCCAGCGATCACCTCCAGAACAACAATACCGATGATGCCCCCAAGGATTCCGGCCAGCAGGCCCATTGCCTTGTTGCCGACAGGACTCATCCAGCGGGTGATTACTGCTGCGCCGGGCAGGGCCAGAATCCCTAGAATCAATATCCAGATGCCGTTAATATCCATTGTTCCAATGTCTCCCAACAGTAAATCTCAGGGCTTCAGGTTATGGGATGGTTTGCCTGAGCGAAAAAGGGTGCATGCGCATTTCATTATATCCCTTTGGAGCCGCGCTGCATAGGGGGCGTAACGCCCTATCTAGCACTGCTCCGGGTCTCCTCGCCAAATTCGATGACCAGCAGATCAAGGGCCAGTTCGGCTGGCATGCGGCTGCGCTTGAGCGCGGTATCAACGCCCAGCGCCGCGCGATGAGCGGCTTTGAGTTGGGCGAAGGAAAAACGGCGCACCAGCGGCAGCGTTTTGCTCACGACAAAGGGATTCAGCCCGGCGGCTTCGGCGATCTGCTGGGGCCGCAGGCCGCGCTCGCTGAGGTCTTTGACCATCAGCAGCGCGCGCACCTGCGAGCCGATAAAAGCCGTCAGCCCGATAGGAGCCTCGCCGTGATCCAGCAGTTCGTGCAGGATCGTCAGCGCGTGGGCGCGCTCGTGGCGCGCCAGCGCGTCGGTGAGATCGAAAATGCGCGATTGCTGCGCTGCGGGTGTCAGCAGGCGCACGCTCGCGGCGTCAATCTGCCCGCCCTCTCCCACGTAGGCCGCCAGCTTCTCCACCTCTCCGGCCAGCAGGCGCAGTTGCCGCCCGGCGTAGATTGCCAGCATGCGGGTGGCATCGGGAGTCACAGCGCAGCCGCGCTCTTGCGCTCGCCCGGCAATCCATCGCTCCAGAGCAGGGCCGTTTGGCGGCGTAAACTGGCGCGCCTGCCCCCCCTGTTTGGCGGCCAGCATCAGCGGGTGGCTGGCCTCCAGCGCCTCATCAACCAGCACGACCAGGATGGTCGTCTCTGGCAGACCGGGCAGATATTCCGCCAGCCCGATAATGAAGGCTTTGGGGTCCGCGCCTGGCGCCCGATTTTTCTTGCTCGCGCCACCTTTTTTCCTGGGGGCGCTTCGAGCCTCGCCCTGATGATCGCCCATCGGGGCGGAACCGGCTTGCTCTCCGCTGGCGTCTTGATCGGCTGCCGCCGCGCTTCGACCCTTCTTCGCGCTCTGCTTCTCTGGCAGGCCCTCCAGCACGACCAGCCGCCGCTCGCTCAGAAACGGATACGTCTCACATGCAGCGATGAGCGCAGGCAGCGAAACCTCGTCGCCCTTGAAGGTATCCTGGTTATAGCCGAAGTCACCCTCGGCCCGCAAGGCGGCCAGCGCCTCGCGGGCGGAGAATTCGTCAGGGCCGTGAAAGAGATACCACATGGCCGTTCATTCCCTGCCTCTAGATAACTTCCCCGCTGCCAGAGCCGCGCGCCAGGGCTGGCTCATCGGGAGCCAGGGCGCTGGGCGGCGTGGGCGTGGGTGTAGGCGACGGCGTCGGGCTGGGCGTGGGTGTGGGCGACGGCGTGGGCGTGGGTGTTACCTGCTGGCTCACGTAAAGCGTGACCGAATCCCCCGCATGCACCTGCGTGCCTGGCAGGGGGTCTTGATTGATCACCGTGTTATTGGGTTTGGTGCTGAGCTGGGTAACAACGTTGTATTGAAGTTGTTTGGATTTGAGGTCTTGCTCCGCGTCAGCCAGCTTTTTCCCGCGTTCTTCGGGCATCGGGAAAGCCTCTGCCCCCTGGCTTATGTAGATCGTGACGATGCTTCCCAGGTCGGCGCGGGTCGCTGGTTCGGGCTTCTGCTCATAGACTGTACCCACCGGCTGGGTAGTGCTGGGTCCATACTGAAGGTCCACTCTGAACCCCGCGTCGGTGATTTGCTTGCTGGCGCTCGCTTCCTGCTGGCCGATGACATAGGGGACGACGGCTGTTGAGGGCGTTGGACTTGCCTGATTGCCGGTGATCGAAGCGAATAAGCCAGTCCCCAGCCCAAGCTGACTGGCAAGATAGCAGCTTAACCCCAGCAGCAGCAGGGTCGCCGCGCCAATCAAAGACATGGTGATGGCGGTGGCGCGCCGTGATCGCCCCCCCATCGTCCTGCCGGGTATCGGCGAGCGCGGCATGGTCCCTGGCGCGGCGCCAAAGGGTCGGGTTCTGGCGGTGGGATTGACGGGTTGATCCCAATACTGTGGTTCGTCCCAGTCTTCCTCTTCCTCTTCCTCTGGTTCTGGCGGCGGCAGTGGCCGGGAAACCGAACGCCCTGGAGCGCCGGGGCCAAGGCCGCCGCTCGGCCTGCCTGCCCCACTCAACAGCCCGCCGGAGCCGCGTGGGTTGGCGGGCAGCGTGGCCTCCTTCGGCAAAATCGAGCGAGCGCCGGAACCTTGCCCCGCCTGTACGGTATTCCTGGGGCCATATTCGTAGGGGCCGCTTGCTCGCCTGCTGTCGGCTTCATCCTCGTAATTATCCAGCGCCCTGGCGAGTTCGTCCCCGTTTGGGTAGCGATCACGCGGGGCTTTTTCCAGGCAGCGCAAGATCAGCGCCTCCAGCCCTGGCGGAATCTTGGGGTTCTGCTTGCGCGGCGGCTCTGGCAGGTCTTGAATATGGCGCACCGCCACCGAAACGGGCGTATCACCGTCAAAAGGCGGTTTGCCGGTTAGCATCTCGTACATGACGATGCCCAGCGCGTACACATCAGCGGCAGGCTTGACGATCTCGCCTTGCGCCTGTTCGGGGGCATAGTACTGCACCGTACCCAGTGTCATGCCGGTGGTCGTCAGCCGTTCGGCGCTCAGGTCTTTGTACATGCTGGCGATGCCAAAATCGGTGAGCTTGACCAGTCCCTCGCCGTTGACCATGATATTCTGAGGTTTCACATCGCGGTGGACAATGCTCCGACGATGCGCTGCGCCCAGCCCCAGCGCGACATCATGGGCAATGGTAATCGCCTGATCAACATCCAGAATATGGTGGGTACGGAGATAGCGCCGCAGATCGATGCCCTGGATAAACTCCATTACAATATAATAGCTATCGGCGCTTTGCCCGTAGTCATAGACCTGGACAATATTCGGATGTGTCAGCGATGACGCCGCGCGCGCTTCCATCTGGAAGCGGGTAATGAATTTGCGGTCACTGCTGTAGACCTCGCGCAGCACCTTTACGGCGACCAGCCGATTCATGCGCCGATCTCTGGCGCGATAGATGGTCGCCATGCCGCCGCGCCCGATGGGTTCCATCAGTTCGTAACGACCGCCGAGAATCTCACCTGCCATACGCCTCCCCGGCTCCAGGCAGCGGATATGCGGCTCACCTATTTATTCGCTCTTAAGACGCTTTGCCGCGCGCCGCCAGACCTTACGTGGCCCGCTCCTGGTTACACATGTGGCTTTCATTGTACCGTATCTCTTGCGTTTTGGGTAGTCTTAGCCCCCCGAATAGCCCGGTTGGCCCATAGCCGTCGTCTCTTGCCAGGGTGAGAACATAGCTCTTCCTGGTATGGTTATGAAGTACAACAACCACGAGCGCGCTGGCGTGTGTTCCCTTGCTCTGATGATACCCCGTTCTTGCCTTCCTGGCAAGGGGTTCTTCGGGAGCGGGATGGCTAGCTCACCCGGCGCGGGTTTTGCGTATAGTCATACTGCTCGGTGGATGCGGGCGCGGTACTCCAAATATCCCAGGTATCGTGTTGGTTAAATCGCATGCCCGCCGAGGTGATGGCGTTCCCCCCATTCGAGCTATCGTCTCTCAGGCGCAGCGCAACAGCCTTGCGCACATACTCCGAGATAGATTCTCTCGCGGCAGAGGCAGCTTCCTCCAGGGCATCCAATTCCTTTGTGGGCAGCCGAAATGAAACTACCGAAGTTCGGCCTGGCCGAACCTCGATGGGAACAGCTTCCTCACTCCACTCATCTGGATCATCCTGGTGTTCATAGAGTTCTTGTATCAGATCGGTATCGTTTTCTTGGCGCATGATTGTTAGTACCTCCCGTACCATTCTTCTTGAGCTTTACTGGCACGCCAACCAGTGATGACCCTCCACAAGCCCTGGCCGCCCGGAACCTGTGCAATGAAGATAACCCAGATGGCGCCGCTGAGATCTGGCCCTATCATTTGGTGGCTGGCAGCTCGATATTTCTTATTGCGGCGGAACTTTGGTTTTTCCAGCCATACCTGTTCCACCATGCGCCGATTGAGACCATGCCTCCTGATCTCCTCCTCATTTGCTTCGTCCCATTCCCATTCATCAATATACATCTCCCGCGCCCTCTTAAACAAAAGGTGGTATACTCTAGTATACCACAGTATACTCTAGCTGTCAGCAGGGAGAATAAGTGTATGCCGGAGACGACTGCCATTGAGTTTCTTATCCTGGCGAATCATGTCGAGGCCGCCAATGGCCTGTTTTACATTAGTGGAGGTGGCTGGACTGAGCATTATCGGCGCGTCCCCAAAGGGGGCAGGCCGCCCGTAAGCCATTTTGGTATTGGCATCTCCGTTCTGGTACCCTGGCATGAGACGAATGAGCCACACCGCCTTGCCGTTCAGGTAGAAAACGAAGACGCGACGAAGGTGGTAGCGGTTGTTGACGCGAATCTGGAGATTGGTCGTC
The DNA here is from genome assembly GCA_036557285.1 of Ktedonobacterales bacterium. Lineage (NCBI taxonomy): Bacteria > Bacillati > Chloroflexota > Ktedonobacteria > Ktedonobacterales > Ktedonobacterales bacterium. Next base: position 27,523 of record DATBHW010000052.1, on the reverse strand, counting down.
CGCCTGCTTTGCCTCCTGGTACCCCCCAGCATGCCATCGTTAGCCTGGCGATAAATGCGACTTTTCCTGCGCCCGGCGGTTATCGAGTCGTTGCGCGGCTCGATGAAAACAAAGAGGTCAAAACGTGGCCCTTTCGGGTGCATGATGTCACCAGTACCGCGTGAACCGCCGGTTGTGTTGCTGGCTGCGCTATAATCAAGAAACAGCGTTTCTTCTTACCCTTTCAGGTTATGTATGCTTATGGAATATTGCCCTCGCTGCGGTCATGCGCTGGTGGAGCGCGAAGCGTTTGGTCGGCTGCGGCCAGTCTGTCCGGGCTGCGGCCATGTTGTCTTTCGCGGGCCGAAAATCGCGGCTGGCGCGCTGGTCGTGCGCGATGGCGCGATTTTGCTCAATCAGCGCGATATTGATCCCGGCCTGGGCAAGTGGGGGCTGCCAGCGGGCTATGTGGACCTGGGCGAACGAGTTGAGGACGCCGCGATCCGCGAAGTCAAAGAAGAGACTGGCCTGGATGTGTGCCTGGAGGGTCTGCTGGGCGTGTACACCAATCTGGAGCGCGGCGTGGCCCTGGTCGTCTACTGCGCCAGCGTGCGTGGCGGCGAACTGATTGTCGGCCACGAGACGCGCGCCGTCGGGTTCTTTGCGCCCGATGCCCTGCCTGAACTGGCTTTCGCGCAGAATATCGAAATCATTCAAGATTGGTTGCGGAGAAAGGACTCCTGATGCCGCTGACAGCCCGGCCTTTGCGCGTGGCGCATTGCTTTCAACCTGGCCGCCGTCGCCTGGCCCAGCAAGCCGTGAACGAGGGGCGCGTAGAACGCCTGCTGGCCTGGGATGCGCTGGGGCCTGAGCATCTGTACACGCTGGCGCGGCTCAGCCTGTACCTGTTTCTGGTGGGCGCGGCTTTCTTTCTGGGGCTGAATCTGCTGGTCTATCGGCTGGAGACAGGCGCGGCCAGCGGCTCGATCAGTTGGTCGCAGGTCTGGACGGTGGCCGGAGCCAATATCCTGGCCTATCTGGCGGTATTGGGGCTGCACGAGGGCGCGCATGGCCTGGTTTTTGCCCTGCTGGGCGGGCGGCCCGTCTTTGGCGCGAAGCTGCCTTTTGCCCTCTATTGTGGCGCGCCCGATCAACTGTTTACGCGCGGCGCTTATCTCGCGGTGGGGCTGGCGCCGCTGGCGCTGATCTCTCTGGCGGGCATCGTGTTGATTCTGCTGGCTCCTGGCCTCGCGCCGTATGTGCAGCTTGGGCTGATTGGCAACTTCTCTGGCGCGGCTGGCGATCTGTGGGCGGCGCGCATCTTGTTCCAGCAGCCTTCCACAGTATTGGTGCAGGATACTGCGACAGGCTTCGAGGTCTACGCAATTCAACCTGGGATATAAATGGCAATATCGCTGAACACCGCCTGCTGCCCAGGACTTGCGCCGAGGAAGATAGGACCAGGATTCTCTAACAAGGGCGAGGTATACGTTGCCAGCAGTTGCCCATTGGCATAGAACGAGTAGGTCATTTCTTTCACCTGGATGGTGATGTCGTTTGCGCGCTCGCTGACGCCCAGGCTGGAGGGATGCAGCGCCGCCGATCCCTCGCTGACCCCTGTCCTGGGAACGAGATAGGTGGCCGGGCCGATTTCAGGGTCATTCCGGTAGAAAAGGAAGCGCCCGGAGCCAACGATTGCCAGGCGATCATTGCCAAGGAAGCCAATAACGGCGTTCTCTTCAGCATAGACCACGCGCACGCGCAGGGTAAAGTCTTGATAGCTGCTGCCCTGAAGCTGGCAGTGCGCAGAGCGAGCAAGGTCTGGCGAGGCCACGACATAGCCGTCACTGGTGAACTGGCAATCGCTGTTTTCGTCCCAGCGTAGTTGGCCCGTCGTGTTCTGTGTCATCTTGCTCTGATACGCCAGCGTCATGCCTGCGGTGGAAGGCGGGCCGCTTACGACTCTGGATGCCAGGACAGCCAGCAGGACGGCTACCAGCGTGATCGCTGTCGCGCCAATGGTCATCCAGCGATTGATCGCGCGCAACGGCCAGGGCTTGTGTGGTTTCTGAGGCGGCTCGGCAGGCGGTGGGGGCGCAAAGGGCGCGCCCGGATAGGGCGGCTGCGGGTAATATCCACTGCTCATCTGCGGCCTCCTGGTTCGCTGCCGCCCGGCTCTCCAACGCCCAGCGTATCGGTTGGCGCGGCGCTGCTGATCGGCCCGCTCAGGCTATTGGCCCCTGGTGCGTCGGGCCATGCCGCCGCCACGTTGGGAGCTGGCCGCGCGGCTGGTAAGGCGCTGGCGGCAGACGGAGCCGACTGACGCAGCCAGCGTGTTACGAGGAGTATGATGCCCAGGATGATGAGATAGAGGCCGCCAGCGTAGAGAATGGTGGCATCCTGACGCAGACCGAAAATATCGAAATGCCAGGTCTGCAAGGGCTTGAAGCCGATCAGCAGCAGCACTTGTCCACCGTTGAAGAGGGCGTGTTGCAGGTAGGCGTAGGCCAGGCAGCCGAAGCCAATGCGCCAGCGCCAGCGCGCGCCCTTGCCCTTTATCAAATAATACCAGCCAACTCCGGCCACCGCCGCGCCCATGCCATGCAGGAGTCCCGCGCCCACGCGCCCAAAGGCGATGCCCACCCAGTCGGCCTGCGCGCTGCCAATATAGCCCGCTGTTTCTACGATGGCGAAGCCGATGCCAGCCGCCAGCCCGATCAAGAAGGCTTCTTGTGGCCCTTTCATGCGTGGCAAGAGGAAGAATCCGCTGATTTGCTTCGTCGTTTCCTCGACCAGCGGCGCTATCACCGCGATCAGGACCAGAGTAGCAATCGTGCCGAATGAGCTATTGGGGTTCAAGGCGGAGGGGCCAATGTTCAGGAGAGAGACCCCAAGCAGCAGGAGCGCCAGCACGCCCTCAAGCACGATGCCCGCGCCAACAGCGAGTGTTGCGCCGCTTGTCAGGGCCAGCCAGATGCGCCGCCAACTCACATTGAAGCGCAGCCGTTGCAGCCCCAGGGCCAGCACCATCAGTGCCGGAACGATGCCGCTGAGCAGGACCAGCGGCTCGATCAGGATTACCGATCCGGTAGGCTGTTCCAGGGCAAAGAGTGCGATGCCAGCGGCCAGAATCACCACAGCGAGCGCGAGCAGCGCCCAAAAGCTGGGCAGGCTGAACGGCGCTGATGCATCGCGCATCAGCGCGCGGATGGCATGATACATTCCGGCGCCGCCGCCCGCGAGCGCGGCCAGGATGACCATGATGAGAAAATTGATGATCGAAAGGTCTTGACTGTTGCCTGTCAACGCCAGCAGCCATGTCACCCCTATCGCGCCCAACCCGCCCAGGAGCAGCAATGAAGAGGCAACGAGGGTGAGGATGCTGAGGACTTTATGATAGGTTTCGCCTGGGGGGCGCGGCGGCCTGATAGGAGGATACCAGCCATAGGGATAGCCAGGCGCGCCCGGATAGGGTGGATAGGGCGCGTATCCGGGCTGCTGCGCGTACCCTGGATAGGCTGACGGATAGGTCGGCGTGCCAGGGCCAGCAGGCGGGCGATACGGTGGGGATGGCCTGGACGCGGCGCCTGAGCCATATTCGCGCAGGGTCGTGGGCTGCCCTGGGATCGCCTGGGCGGGTTTATCAAGGCCGGGTGTGGCCGGGGACGGTTCACTGATCGGCGGCGAGCCTGGCCCCCAGATGCCCGGCCCCCAGCGTTCGCTGCCCGATGTGGGCGCTGGCTGGGGCGCGTTCCCGTTTGGTGAAACGGCTCTAGATGCGTCCTCCAGCGGCGCCGTCCCTGGCATGATGCTGGGCGCTGGCCCCTGGAAGGGAAAAAGCGGCGCGCCGCAGGTGGGGCAGGAACGTTGTTCCAGCCCGATGCGGGCGCCGCAGGTTGGGCAGCTTTGCATGCCGGTTACCTATCTTGCGCGGCGCAGGTTCCTGGTCTTGAGATATAGGGGGAGAAGCCGCGCCCTCCGTTGTCTTGACAAGAACGTTTGCTCATATTATACTACCGTTAGCCTGCCATGAAGGGGTTTCCCACATGGTCTGCACCTTCAAAACAGAATAGTGTTTCTCAAGGTTCCAAGGTAAAGCGTTCCCTTGGGTAAAAGCACTAGCGTCTTTTGCCGGTGCAAACAGTCAGCAGAGAGGAAGCGTAGAAGCTCGTAAGAGCGCGCAGTCCTTGCCTGACGGCTTGGCGCCTTTCTGCTTGTGTGATTGTGTTCGGCTCCGTACCGCCGGGCAGGCGGGAACGGGTCTTCTTCGGAAGACGCAACGCTTGGGGACATGGAACCTCTGGCTTTCTATCAGCAGTGATGGACGGTTAAGTTCGATGGCTGAACCAAGAATCCCCGACCCTTCCCGAAAGGGTCAGGGAGTGTCAATCCAGATAGTCCTTGAGCTTGCGGCTGCGCGATGGGTGCCGCAGCTTGCGCAGGGCTTTGGCCTCGATCTGGCGAATGCGCTCGCGCGTCACCTTGAACTCTCGGCCCACCTCTTCCAGGGTGCGGCTGCGCCCATCATCCAGCCCGAAGCGCAGTTGCAAGACTTTGCGCTCGCGCTCGCTGAGTCCTCCCAGCACGACCTCGACCTGCTCTTTGAGCAGTTGATGGCTGGCGGCTTCGGCAGGGGCCAGCGCGGAGTGATCTTCGATGAAGTCGCCCAGGTGGCTGTCTTCTTCTTCGCCGATGGGGGTTTCCAGGCTGACGGGTTCCTGGCTGACTTTGATGATCTCGCGCACTTTTTCGGGAGTAATCTGCATCTCCAGCGCGATCTCCTCTGAAGTTGGCTCGCGGCCCAGTTCCTGAAGCAATCGGCGGCTGATGCGAATCAGGCGATTGATGGTTTCGACCATATGCACGGGGATACGAATAGTGCGGGCCTGGTCGGCGATGGCGCGGGTGATGGCCTGGCGAATCCACCAGGTTGCGTAGGTGCTGAACTTGAAGCCCTTCCTGTAGTCAAACTTCTCGACGGCGCGAATGAGGCCAATATTCCCCTCTTGAATCAGGTCCAGCAGGCTCATCCCCCGGCCAATATATTTCTTGGCGACACTCACCACCAGACGGAGGTTGGCTTCGGTCAGCTTGCGCTGCGCCTCCTCGCCATCTTCGACGATGCAGCGATTACAGCAGGGATTCTGGTATTCGAGTCTGCCGCGCTCCATGCGCTTTGCCAGCGATATTTCTTCTTCGGCGGTCAGGAGCGGCACGCGGCCAATCTCGCGCAGGTACATCCGCACAGGATCATCCAGGCTGCTTTCCAGATCGGCAACAATAATCCCAAAGCCTTCGTGCAACTCATCCCACTTGTGTCCAGCAGCCAACGCCTCCACATCCGGCTCTTCATCTCCACGCCATCGGCTTGCGGTTCTCTTGGTGGGATTGAGGGCGTCCATCACCATTGGCCCATCCTGTATTCTGAAGAGGTCGTCGAGTGACCCGCCTCGCGCCCCCACCTTGGCGCGAACGGACTCAACGTCGGCTACATTCAGCAGGGTATCGTGGGGTTTTGTCTCACGCGGCGCCATATGGTGGTTGGCCCGCGCGGGCTTCTGCTTCTCGTTGTCGCCTAAGAAATCGTCCCCGTCGGCCAGGTCTTCCAGGTGGTCTTCGTGGTCTTCGCTGCTGCTGGCAAGTGCGAAGCGTTCGGCTTCTTCCGCCGCAGCGGTTTCGTCTTCTTCTGCTTCTTCCGCCTCTTCCTCCGCCTGTTGTGCGGCGATAGCTTCGTCATCGAGGCCATCATCGAAGTCTTCTTCTATGAAGTCCTCATCGTCTTCTTCGACGCCTTCTTCGTCTTCATCGCCTGGTAGATTATTTAGTTCGTCGCTATCAGTGGTAGACGCTTCCTCAGCGCGCTCTTGAACCCGCAGCGCCCCCTGACGCTGGGCTAGTGGCTCGGTTTTGCGCTTGACCATTCCGGCAACCCCCTCACGAAGAGCAAGCGATGTCGAATACTGCTCGTCCTACGTCGTAATGTTGTGTGTGGTTATTTTGAGAGGAGACTGAAAGAACAGGCTCAAAACGCCGCGCTGCTTAAAAAAAGAATAAGACCGTGAGTTGTGCGCTGCGTTGGAAGCCGTTCTCCCGCTCCACTCGTTCAAAATCCCTTGACCTCTTTGGCCTTCGCTGGTATACTTGCCAGGGCTGGCGCGGCACGAGTACCATTTCATGACGACCCGCCGAGGGTATTGAAAACTAACTATGCAGTGGAACCGCCGAATCAATGGTCTCGATCTGGAGCAGCACATCTTTCCTGCGCTGATCCAGCGCCGCCAGCCCTTCTTGATCTCCGGCCTGTTCCGCTTCTTGTCGCAGGTATATCAATTCATTGTGCGCTTCTTTCAAGCGCGCCCGTTTCAACCGATATGCAGCTTTGGTGGCAACCTTTTTGAGACGAACGCTGTCCAGCACTGGATTTGTTTCGAGCGCATGCCCGGCCCTGTGTGTGGGCCGTCTGCGGATACGGCTGATGCTCTCCATGCGCTCTCTCATCTCTACCTCTTGTCGCAGGCGCTCCGCAGTTTCTTGCAAGATGCCAGGCAAAGTGGAGAGCATGCGTTGGGTGTCAGAGAGAGTTCCGTTCTGAAGCGCTGTGACAAAGAAGTGGTAGAGGGCGCGTGTCTCTGTTCCGATAAAATCAACTTCGTCTATTATAACACAGACATCTTCAGCTAACGTGGGGCAGGCAAGCAGTAACCCAAGGCAATATTCCTCCATCGCTTTTGAGAGCGCCTCCAGGCTTCCAGCCTTGGGAACAAGCTTGAATAGACCTTCCCCCTGTGCTTGCTGAGCGTGTGTTATCTCTGTCTGCTCATCACCCCTTTCGTTCATATAGGACTTTAGTCCTATTTCTGGCGCGTGTTGACCAGTTCGACCCTCACGCGCCTGCCCTCGTCGGAGCCTGTCCAACTCCTGGCGGAGCGTCCGTTCATCGGTGCGCAGCATCCCTGCCAGCCGCCGGAGATACGCATCCTGCTTCACCCGGTCGCGCACTTCTATCAGCACCGGCAGCAGCCGTTTTGCCGCTTCAGTCTTGCCTTGCGGCGTATCCAGCCGCAGCCCGGTGGTATGAGCCTCAAAGAGAAAATCAACTAACGGCAGCGCCTCGGCAAGCGCCTGCTTCCACGTCCCGACACTCTGCCGGATCACTTCATCCGGGTCTTCGCCGGGCGGCAGGCGCAGGATCGTGATCTGCGCGTCTACCTGCTCTTCGAAGCGCACCATGCCGCGTACTTTGCCTTTAGCCCTGGGATCATCGGGTGTGCTGGGCATGGGAGCTATCACCCGGTCGAAGCCCTGCTGCGCCACTTCGATGCCCCGCAGGGTGGCCGTTTCTCCGGCTGCGTCGGGGTCCAGGGCCAGCGCGAGGCGTTTGGTAAGCTTTTTGAGCTGGCGAACGTGTTTTTCGGTGATGGCGCTGCCGATGCAGGCCACGACGTTCTTTTCGCCGTATTGATGGGCGACCAGCGCGTCCAGATAGCCTTCGACGATCACGGCCTGATCGCGGCGCTTGATGGCTTCGCGCGCCAGGTCCAGGCCATAGAGGATGCCGCTTTTATCGAAGAGTGGGGTCTGCGGCGTGTTCAGATATTTGGGCGAGCCGCCGCCCAGTTCGCGCCCGCCAAACCCGACGGTGCGCCCGCGCGCATCGCGGATGGGGAAGATGATGCGGTTGCGGAAGTAGTCATAGAGGCCGCCGCGTCCTTCCCTGGCCGGATCGCGCTCGCGCCCCAGGCCGGCGGCAATGATCTCTTGCGCGCTGTATTCCTGACTGAGCAGATAGGTACAGAGCAGGTCGCCGCCCGCAGGCGCAAAGCCAAGCCGGAAGAGGGTGATGCTGTCGTGGTTCACGCCGCGCCCATCCAGATAGAGGCGCGCGTAAGAGGCTTCAGACGACGTGAGCAGCAGATGGTGAAACCAGATAGCCGCTGCCTCGTTGATCTGGCGCAGGCGGCGGCGCGCGGCTTCTTCCTGGTCGGCTTCCTCGCTGCCTGGCAGCGTTTCTTGATAGGCTTCGAGTGGCACGCCCGCTTTTTCAGCCAGCAGCGCCAGGCTCTCCTTGAAATCCAGCCCTTGCTGCTTCTCCACAAAGGTGAACATATCGCCGCGTTCCTGGCAGCCAAAGCACTTCCAGGTACCGCTTTGCGGGAAGACATAGAAAGACGGCGTGCGCTCGCTGTGGAAGGGGCAAACGCCCTTATACGCCTTGCCCGACTTCTTCAGCGGCACAATCGCGCCAATCTCTTCGACAATATCCAGTTTGCTTTTGATCTGCTCAATGATGGTCATCGGCAATCACGTTTTCGCCTGGGGGCGGATGATGAAATAGACAACAGTGGCGATAATGAGAACAATCAGCGCAGTTCCGATCAGCCCGCCAAGAATGGATTGCGTAAACAAAAAGCTCAACAGCAGAAACACGGCCAATAAGACGATTGGTACCACAATCCGTTGGAAGCGTCTGCGCCGGGCCAGCGTTGCTTCCGCTGCCCGCCGCGCCTCGGCAACCTCCGCCTCGGTCTGGCGCACTGCCGCCATCAGGAACGGCGGCGGCGGAAACGGCAGCCGCTCGTCGTTCGCGTTATAGACAACCAGTGTCCAGTTGTGCTGCTCGCCCTCCTTCAATCGCTGGCGCAGTTCCTCAACCGCCGCGTAGTTGTCGCGCAGCGCCCGCTCCACTCCGGCCTTGCGCGTCGCTTTATCCGCTTCATAGCTGGCGCGAAAGGTCTCGCTCCAGCGCGTCCAGTCCAGGCGCTCCAGCGCCTCGGTCAAGGCGGGCCAGTCTCGCCAGCGAAAACGCCCGTCGCGGCTGGCCGCGTACTGATCCTCCAGGTCGGCAGGCGAGAGATACGCCGCGCCTGTGGCTGCGCTGCTGCCCTCCTGCCCGGCGTCCAGGCGCAGCCCGATGAAATGGCGAATCAAAAAGGCTTCTTTGGCCCGCCACTCCGCCTGCGTGCAGGCGTCGCAGATCAACTCATAATGCAGGAGCGGGTCCGATGCTCGTTCCTGCGGAAGCTGGCGAATGGGCGTCTCACCATATCCGCGCGCCCGCATATCTGCCAATAATCGCTCCAGGCTTTCGGTGGGCGCTACCCCCGACCTCCCCAGCGGCAGCGCCCCCTCGCTGGCTTTGTCGGCCTCCAGGCGCGCCAGCAACTGCTTCACCGTCCACGCGCCAGCGATGTCATCCGCCTGCGCGCGATCATACCAACGAAAAACGATGCTGCCTGGCACAATATCCTTTCAACTTTCTTCGTTCGTCACCCTTGCTGCTTTTACGGCTCACCCCAGAAGAACGATGCTAGGCCCGATAATTGGGCATCCACAACTCAGAAAAGCGACGGATGGCGTAAGAATCCGTCATGCCGGCCAGATAATCGCAGACGGCCCGCTCGATGGGTTCGCCGCGTTCCTGGGAGCCTCTGCGATAGTCCTCTGGGATGTCTTCTGGATGAGCCAGGAAATAGCGGCAAAGTTCGCCCATCAAGCGGCTGGCGCGCACCGAATCTTCGAGGGCGCTGCGGGCATAGTAGATGCGCTCGGTCATGAAGTTGCGAAGCTGATTGGTCGCCGCCAGCACCGGCTCGCTCATGCGCACTTCTGGTTTGTCCCAACTTTGCTCGATGATGTCACAGACCATCGTATCAATGCGTTTGGCGTGCGTGCGCCCCAGCACGTCCAGACAGTCTTGCGGCAAATCCTCCACCTGCAACATCCGCGCGCGGATGGCGTCGCCGATGTCGTGATTGAGATAGGCTACGCTGTCGGCGATTTTGACGACCTGCCCCTCCAGCGTGGCGGGATGGCCGCGCTCGCGCCCTTCCACGCTTTTGCCCTTAGAATGATTCAGGATGCCGTCGCGCACTTCCCAGGTCAGGTTCAGCCCCCTGCCGCCTTTTTCCAGCACGTCCACAATACGCAGGCTTTGCTCGTTGTGCTTGAAGTCCGGCCAGACCAGTTCTTTAAGTACCTTTTCGCCCACATGCCCGAACGGCCCATGCCCCAGATCATGCCCCAGGCAGATCGCTTCGGTCAGGTCTTCGTTCAGGTTCAGACCGCGCGCAATGGTGCGCGCCACCTGCTGCACCTCCAGCGTGTGGGTCAGGCGGGTGACGTAGTGATCAACGAGCGGGGCGATGAAGACCTGCGTTTTGTGCTTCAGACGCCGGAAGGCGTGGGAGTGGATGATGCGGTCACGGTCCCGCTGGAACTCGGTGCGCACAGGCGATACCTCTTCGGGGCGCGCCCGACCACGCGAAGCGGCGCTGCGAGCGGCGAGGGGCGCAAGGCGCGCTTCGTTCGCCTCCAGACGGCGGCGCACATCGGCCAGCGTGAAAGCAGCCGCAGAACGTCCCTGATCGGTTGATATGGCCCGCGTGCTATCGCTCATGCTATCCCTCTAGCGAGCAGAGTCTATGGAGTGCTTGAGAGAGTGACACATTGTCACAGAATCTCTACATCATTATTAACGCACAAGAGAGGGCAAAGTTGCTATGAAAAAAACCATAGCAGCGATGTTGGCTGAATCACACGTCAGTAATCAGATGCACTTGCAGATACACTTGTAGCGCCGCCTTCCAGGCGGCTCAACGGCTGGCCGCCTGGAAGACGGCGCTACAGGTAGCTCTGGCTGAGCTGGCGTACAGAATGACAGCGATTAGCGGCCTCGGCGGGCGCCTCGGCCAAACAGGAACCCCAGCAGGAAGATGCCCAGCAGCAGACCGACGCTGCCCAGCATCAGGCGCTGCGCCCAGCGCAGCTCGTCTTCTTCGCTGCCGTCGCTGACCTTGAGGGCGCGCACGATCTGGATAAGCTGGTCAGGCGCTTGCCTGGCCGGCAGCGTAATGATCTGCTGCTCTGTCGGCTGCGGCTTGCTCGCCGCACCCGGCGCTTTGTCGGCTCTGGCTCCTGCCGCAGCAGAGGTAGCCCTGGCTGCCGCTGGAGGAGTCTTGGCGGCTGGCGCTGGCTGTTGTTGGGCGCGCAGTTCTTCAGCGACAGCGCCGAAAAACTGGTTAATCATCATCTTGGCGATGCCGGGCAAGACGCGCATGCCTACGCCAGCGATAGCCCCGCCAAGCTGGGCCGCGCCCTTATACGTGGCGATGGTGTTGCCGTTTTGCTGGGCCAGATCAACGGCCCCTTCGGCTTTGACGAAGCCGCGCGCGCCGTTGCCTTCGGCCTGAAGGCGGTAATGGCCCGGCTCCTCTTTATCGAGGATAGCCACCTTGCCGTTATAGGTTCCCTGGACCGCCGCGACGCCGACGTGCATGGTGGCCTCGTAGTTATCAGGTCCGACGACTTTCATGTTTTCAATGCCCGGCAAGGTTCTTGCCAGCACTTCCGGGTCCATTAATGTTTTCCAGACCTGCTCAATGGGCGCCTGAAAGGTGTACGTACCCTCGATATTCATTACCCGGCCTCCTCAAAAATAGTGGCGCAGATAGATAAAAGGATGAATAGAGCGTATAAGCGGATAGGGATAGTATATCATGAGCGCAACGCAGCGGGTAGCGTCGCATCGCTGCTGCTGTGCATGTTTCTTGCGGGATGCCGCCGTCTCATGCTATAATCCGGGCCAGAGGCGCTCCATGTCGCCTTCAGGACCACCACAGAAGCGAGGATGAAGCCTTGGCATTTTTGGAACCCTATCGCGGCGCGTTAGAAGTGGCGCAGATTATCGTTTCTATTGCGCTGATGGTCAGCATTCTGTTGCAGGCGCGTGGCGCGAGCCTGGGCAGTGTCTTTGGTGGCACGGGCGCGGTCTTTAAGACGCGCCGGGGCATTGATAAGCTGCTCTTCAATGCGACCATTGTTTTTGCTGTCCTCTTTGTCCTCATTTCCTTTATTGCCGCCGCGATTCCTTCGCCCTCCACGCCGGGCCAATAATACCAGATCCCCTTGCATGTGAGAGGAAGCCACTTGCAGCGCCGCCTTCCAGGCGGCGCTGCAAGTCAAACGCCCCTTTTCATGCGGAATTGGTGTACAGCCCTGCCATTGCTGCTATTTCCGCTTCTTTTTGGCCTGACGCTGCCTGAGAAAATAATCCGCGTTGAGTTGGAGGAAGGGTTTCCACTTCTTGGGGACGCTGCCCTCCTCGAAGATGGCGTTCACGGGACAGACCGGCTCGCAGGCGCCACAGTCAATGCACTCTTCAGGATTGATAAAAAATTGCTCATCCTCTTCCCCGGCGTGAATACAGTCCACCGGGCAGACATCCACGCACGAAGCGTCTTTCACGCCGATACACGGCTGCGTGATCACATAGGTCATTGGTACGTCCTTTTATAGCTCTTTATTATAGTTAGTCCCGCCCCTTTAGCTGCCGCCAAAAGAAGTATATCCCCTGCGCGCCTGTCCAGACAAGCCGACAGGGTACTTGCCTTTTGGTATACAATGCTGGAGGAATCATAAAGAAAGCGCAATGCTTCCATAAAAGAAAGCAAAGGTAAAAAGGAGACTGGAGCAATGGCAATTCGGCAAGTGGCGCTGGCTGGCCTCAGCCGCGAGCAATTGCTGGGGATGTATGAGGAAATGCTGCTCATTCGCCGTTTTGAGGAAAAAGCAGCCGAAGAGTACACGATGGGCAAAATTGGTGGCTTCATGCACCTCTATATCGGCCAGGAGGCGCTGGGGGTGGGAGCCATCGCCACGCTGGGCAAAGAGGATAAAGTCATCAGCCATTATCGTGAGCATGGACACGCGATCTCCAAGGGGATCGCGCCCAGGCAGGTCATGGCGGAACTCTTTGGCCGCATTGACGGGTGCAGCAAGGGCAAGGGTGGCTCGATGCACATGCATGATGAAAACGTGGGATTGCTCGGCGGCTATGCCATCGTGGGCGCGCAGATTGTGCTGGCCTGTGGCCTGGCATTTGCCGCGAAGTACCAGAACCAGAACCATCTGATCATGACCTTCTTTGGCGATGGCGCGGTGGATGAAGGCGCGTTCCACGAGGGGCTGAATCTGGCCTCGCTCTGGAAGCTGCCTGTCGTCTATATCTGCGAAAATAACCAGTACTCGATGGGCATGTCGGTCGAGAAAGCCTGGAGCGTGCCTGACCTGAAAGATCGCGCCGCTGCCTATGCGATGCCCTATGAGAAGGTGGATGGCATGGACCTGATCGCCGTCTATGAGGCGTGCAAACGCGCCACTGAGCGCGCCCGCAGTGGCGAAGGCCCGACGCTGCTGGAGTGCATCACCTATCGTTTCCGGGGGCATTCGATGGCCGATCCGGCCAGCTATCGCCCGCGCGATGAAGTGGACCGCTGGCGAGCTTCCCAAGACCCCATTCCTCTTTACCTGGAGAAGCTGCGCGAGGCGAAGGCGATTAAAGAGGAAGAGATCAAGGCCATCGAGGACCGCGTAGATCGGGTGGTGCAGGATGCGGTTGAGTTTGCCGACGCCAGCCCGGAGCCGCCATTGGAAGAACTGTACACCGACGTGATGGTGGGCGACGCCAACGCCATTTCCTGGCGCTATCCCAGGCAATAAGCCTGCGAGCGCCCGCGCTTGCGATAAGAACCATTGATGAGGATCATAGAGGAGCTAGGAAATAGATGCGAACGATTACCTACCGCGACGCTCTGCGCGAAGCGATGCGCGAGGAGATGCGCCGCGATGAGCGGGTCTTTATTCTCGGTGAGGATGTGGTGGGCTATGGCGGCACCTACGCGGTAACGAAAGACCTGGATAAAGAGTTTGGCGAAAAGCGCGTGCTGGATACGCCGCTGGCCGAGGAAGTGATTACCGCTACCGCCATTGGCGCGGCGATGGGCGGGCTGCGCCCCATCGCTGAGTTGATGACCATGAACTTCAGCCTGCTGGCGAGCGATCAGATCGTCAATACCGCCGCCAAGGCCCATTATATGTTTGGCGGCCAGACCAGGATTCCGCTGGTCATTCGTATGCCAGCGGGCGGCGGCGCGCAGCGTGGCGCGCAGCATTCCCAGTCGTTCGAGTCCTGGTATGCCCATGTACCCGGCCTGAAAGTCGTGATGCCTGCCACGCCCTACGACGCCAAGGGCATGCTCAAGTCGGCTGTTCGTGATGATGATCCCGTTCTGTTCATCGAGCATGAACTGCTCTATGGCATCAAGGGCGAGGTTCCCGACGAGGACGAAGAGTATCTGGTACCGCTGGATCGCGGCACTGTGCGCCGCGAGGGCAGCGATGTGAGCCTGATTACCTTCTCGCGCATGGCGCATATCTGCCTGCAAGCAGCGGAAGAACTGGCGAAAGAAGGCATCGAAGCCGAAGTCGTGGATATGCGCTCCATTCGCCCGCTCGACCTCGATCTGGCGCTGGATTCGGTGAAAAAGACCAACCGCGCGATCATCGTTGAGGAAGGCTGGAAGTATTATGGGACCGGCCAGGGCATCGCTTCCCTCATCTACGAATACGCCTTTGATTGGATGGACGCGCCGATTCAGCATGTGAGCGGCGCTGATGTACCCATGCCGTATGCCAAAAACCTGGAGCGCGCCTCCCTGCCGGTGCGCAGCGATGTAATGCAGGCCGTCCGGGCGATTGTGCCGCAGAAGGCGAGGGCCTAGCGGAGAGCATCTCCGTTCTGGAGAAGAGAAGATGAATAAAATCGCTATGCCCAAGCTGAGCGATATGATGGAAGAGGGCAAAATCCTCAACTGGCTCAAAAAAGAGGGCGATACCGTCAATAAAGGCGAGGCAGTGGCGGAGGTTGAGACCGAAAAAACCAATATGGAAATCGAAGCCTTTGCCAGCGGTGTGCTGCGCAAAATCCTGGTGCCAGCGGGCCAGACCGCGCCCGTTGGATCAGCGATTGCGCTGGTCGGCGACCCCAACGAGCCGCTGGAGGCGGAGCCACAGGCTCCCGCCCAGGCGGCCAGCCCAGGCCGCGCCCAGGCGTCCACCAGCGGCGGGAATGGCCGCGCAGCCTCTGCGCCCGCGCCTCAGCCGCAGCCTCAAGCGGCGCCTGCGGCCAGGCCAGCAGGCGTTGTCGAGGGCGAGCGCATCTTTATCAGCCCGATTGCCCGGCGCATTGCCGCCGAGCATAACCTGAACATCAGCCAGATTCAGGGGACCGGCCCCAATGGGCGCATCATCCGCGAGGACGTGGAAAACGCCCTGCGCCAGCCGCAGGCCGCGCCCGCGCCGGTCTTTGTGCCTGCTCCGGCGATTGCCGCCGCGCAGCCCGGCGAGGATGTGACCGCCGTTCCGCTGACGCAGATGCGCAAGACTATTGCGCGCCGCCTCTCCGCGAGCATGCAGCAAGCGCCGCACTTCTACGTCACGATGGCGATTGACATGACCAAGGCGAGCGCGCTCCGCGCGCAGATCAACGATTTTACCCAGACCGAAAAAGAGCCGATCAAGGTCAGCTTCAACGATCTGATTACGAAAGCGGTGGCGCTGGCGCTGGCGCGTATGCCGGAGATCAACGTCTCGTTTGACGGCGACAACCTGCTTTTCAAGCGCCATATCAACATTGGCCTGGCGGTGGCGCTGGATCAGGGCTTGATCGTGCCGGTGATCCGCGACGCTGACCACAGGGGCATTTTGGAGATCGCCCGCGAATCGCGTCGGCTGATTGACGCCGCTCACAACAACAAGCTCAAGCCGGAAGACTACCAGGGTGGCACCTTCTCGATCAGCAACATGGGTATGTTTGGCGTCGAGGAGTTCACCGCCGTCATCAACCCACCCGAATCAGCTATTCTGGCCGTCGGGGCGATCATCCCCACGCCTGTTGTCGTTGATGGGCAGGTCGTCGTGCGTGATCGCATGAAAGTGACGGTTTCTATTGATCACCGCGCTATTGATGGCGCGACTGCCGCGCGCTTCCTTCAGGAAGTGAAACGCCTGCTGGAAGAGCCAATGGGCATGCTGGTCTAGAGCCAGCGTGGTCTGGACGGAACTGATACTACATTCCGTTGAATAGTGGTTGCTACTGTAGCAACCACTATTCAACGGGATTTGGTTTTAGCCCGCCCGCGCAACCTTGATCGGCTCCTCACCTTCGATTGCCGGGCGCAAGGTAATTTCGGCGGTAATGCCCAGCGCCATCAACAGTTCGATGAGGGTTTCCAGGGTTGGGTTCGCGTCGCTCGCGTTCAGCAGCCGCGATACCGCTTCCCGATGTTTGCCCATCCGCAGCGCAAGCTCCTCTTTGGTAATCTGCTGCTGCTCGCGGATTTCCTCCAGGCGTTGCAGCAGCGTTCGCTCAGCGGCCATTTCGCGGAAGCCCGCCGCGACTTCTGGGTTCTGAAGCCGCTTGCGCAGGCGTTGCTCAAATCGGTTCATTATCTTCCTCCCTGGCTAGACTGATCTTGCGCGTTTGCTTGTAGTCAGCCCAATAGGCGAACGCGAGATCAAGATCACGCTTGGAAGCTTCCTGGCCGCCTCGTTTAACATAACCGTGTAGTAGAACGATGCGTTCAGCGTCGAAGCCAAAGAACTCACGGCCCAGCCATTGGCTATGGATGACACGAATTTCCCAGAGGCCGCTATGGCTCCGGCATGGCTCGATATATCCCCCACTTAAGCGATGGCCCGCGCTGCGGAGTGCGGCTGTAATCTCCAGGAGTTTCCCTGCCAGTTTGGGATGTTCTCGGTCTAGCCGGTCTTCAAATACCTCAGCCGGTTGAGTGTCATCGGCCTGCTCATAATATTCTATCGTCCATGCCATGTTGGAAGTGTAACATATAATTTCCGAATGGGCAAGAGATTGGTTAAGATGTGACCTGCGCCGCATTCTGGGCGGGCAAGCCATGATATAATCGGCTCACAAAAACCCTGGCGTATTACGCGGAGAGGCTGGTTTGCGAGCATGGGCGTGTTGAAGAAATGGCTGAAGGCGCTGCGCGAGATAACGCCCTGGAAGGCGCTGGCAAGTTTCTTGTCTGGCGTGGTCGTCGGGGCCATTGTGCTGATTTTGGGCTTGATTTTGCTGGCCCCTGAGCCAAATGTGCCGCCTCCGCATCAGGATAACAGCCCCGGCGATGTGACGATTCAGTTATCGCAAGAGTTCATGAGCGCGGCAGCGTCAAAGAACCTGAACGGGTTTGGCATCCCCACTCCGTTTGGTTCCCTGCCGCTGCGCAACGTTCGCGCTCAGCCGCAAAGCGGCGATCAGCTTTCTGTTACCGGCGATGTCGAGTTTCCGCTGACAGGCTCGCGCCAGGTACTGGTGGCGATGCGTCCCTGCGTCGCCTCGACTGGACGGCCTGCTTTTGTGGTCACGCGCGTGCTGCTGGGAGACCAGCCCATCACCGATCTCGCCGGGCCGTCTATCCAGCAGCGGGTGAATGATGCGTTCAAGGATTTTAATCCAAGCATTCCCAACGAGCATCTTTCGCGGGTTCACACGACCCCCAACGCGCTGATCTTGATCTACGCCAGCAGCGGCAGCGGTGGACAACCGGCATGCTGAATATTCACCAGCCTCCTATTTACTCACCCAGGCAATCGCCCAGGGGGACGTAGCCACACCGCGCATAGGCTGCCCGGCCTGTCCGGTGATGAGGTTGAACATGACGATGCCCTGTGACGGGCTGACCGCATAGAGCATCTGACCATCTGCGCTGAGCGCCACGCTGGTGAAGGACTGGCCCGCCAGGTAGCGTCCCAACACATGGCTATCCCGTGTGCTGAGCGCCCAGATGCCATCCACCCCGGCGACATAGAGCGCCTGCTGGTCGGGCGAAACCACCGCGCCGTTGTAGGGAACGGGCGCGCCGTTCGTGCTGGCAAGGGGCGAACGGAACCGCTGTGTCGTCCCTGCCTGGATGTCGAAGACGTAATCCGTCTTGACGGTGATGCTGGTCACAGTTCCCAGCGCGCTGTTGACGGCGTAAAGCCTGCTGCCGTCGGGCGAGAGGGCCAGTGTGTAGTAGGCCAGCAGGTCGGGCGAAGCGCCAGAGGGCAGATCAATGCAGCGGGCAAAGAAGCCATCGGGCTGATCACTCAATGGCAGGATATGGATAAAGGCTTTGTTTTCCTGCCGATTGATATAGAGCGTGTAGCTCATGGAGCCGTCAGGAGCCATCTGCCGAGTGAGCGCCTGGCCTTGCATGTCGGTCTCGTCAATCTCGGTCTTGTCAACGATGATAGCCGGGTTCAATTGGTCCGTCGTCAGATCGTAGGCGCGAACGTAGTAATGATGCTGGGCGTCGTTGGTGTTCTGGAGCAGGTAGACGGTCTGCGCGTTGGGCGAGATGGCGTCCAGATCAAAGTCGCCGACGAGATGTTCAGTTTTGACGACCTTGCGCGCCTGGGTATCTACCAGGGCAATGGTCGTCTCGCTGAGGTCTGCTGCGACCTGGCGCAGCGCCAGCCAGCGGCCATTGGGCGAGATCGCGCCGGTTTCATAGCCGCGCATGCCGGTGGAGTATGCGCCAGGGATGGCAAATGCGCCCAGTGCTGCGCCGGTCTGCGTAGTATAGATGGTGATGTTGGTCTGATTGCCCTGCGGCGCGGCGACGTAGAGGCGCTGATGATCTTGCGAGGTCAGGCCAGCGGGCAATGAAGCAATGACGCTGCTCGCGCCGGGTTGGAAGGCGACAATGCGCTGGCCGACGTTGGCGCCCCCGGCGCTGTAGCCATCCAGCACATACAGCACCTCCCCTGGCGCCGCAGAAACCCCTGGAGTCCGGGATGACGAGGGGTGATCGCTACAGGCGGCGACAAACGGAAGCGCCAGGCTGAGCATGATGGCAAGCCAGATGAGCGATTTCTTCTGCATAGCAGATCACCTTTCTGCCCGCTCAAGGCAGGCAATGGGCTGGAATACTGCCAGGATCAACTGCATTCGTTCTTTCTTCTTCCCCCTAGACGCCTGACCTGAACAAAACATCACTGAAAAAATCCCCTGGCCTGCTGTCGCAACCTGAATCCATCCAGGGCGACAGTGAGGACATGACGCATCATGAAAAAATCGCCATATAATCGTATGAGAAGGCCGGAATATCCTGGCTTCTATGACTGGAAGACATACCATGATGGAACCCAAGATCATTTTGATAGATGGTTATAACGTGATTAAGAACACTCCTGAACTGTTGGCGGTGGAGCAGCGCCATAGCCTGGCCGCTGCCCGTGACGCGCTGGTGCGCAAGTTGATCGCCAAATATCGCCATACGTCGCATCAGGTAGTGGTGGTGTTCGATGCCCAGCAGCCCAGACAAACGGAAGAGCATGTCCAGCGGATCAAACTGATCTATACATGTCAGGGCGAGAGCGCCGACGAGGTGATAGCTCGCCTGGCGCGCGAAGGGGCAGGTCGGCATCAACTGGTGGTGGTTGCCAGCAACGATCAGGAGGTACGCCGCGCTGTGCTGGAGGCGGGAGGCCAGGCGGCCACAAGCGCCGACCTGGCCGACCATCTCAACGCGCCGCCGCGCCTGCTGGCCCAGCGCGCCCGCTATCGCCAGAGCGTGCTGCGGCGGTTGGAGGGCGCAAGCGGGGAGGCCGGATCGTCTCAGCACACCAAAGGCAACCCGCGCCGCCCCAAGCGTAAGCGCGGCGGCCAGACGCCGCAATCGCCGCTCTAGCTGACGGCTGTGAATCACTTCACCCTCTCGGCGTGAAGTGGCCGACAGTATCTTGGGTCCATTGCAGACTATACTCCCCAGTGAGGAGGACCAGGAATGGCTCCATACTGAGCGTTTCCTCTTGAGCAGGGGGCGCTTTTAGAAGGGGGAGTGTTGTCATGGATGTTCTGGCTGCGGTGCTGGTCTGGCTGGCCTGCCATTTTGTGGGCGACTTTGCCTTTCAGTCGGGGTGGATGTCGGCCAACAAAGGCAAAAGCTGGGAGATCAATGCCTACCACGCGGCAACGTATACCGCCGTCTTTGTCTTATTTGCCAGGGCGACGCCTGCCGCCATTGCTATCATCTTTCTCACGCACTGTATCATAGACCCCCTGAAAACGCGCTATAACATCATCAAGCCCATCTGGGTAGACCAGGCGCTGCACTTCATGGTTATCTTTGCGCTGCTGGCGCTGCAATTTGCTTTCCCCGACTCCATCTTTGGCCTGCACGCCGCGCTCCCTGGCCTGATCATTGGCAAGTAGCTAGCCCACTTGTAGCGCCGCCGTCCCGGCGGCTCAACGCTGCGCCAGCACGGAGGCTGGCGGTACACGCAGGCAGCTTTCGCGTGTACCGCCACCGTCCCTGGCGGCGAATCGTCTGGCCGTCTGCCAGGCGGCGCTGCTGGTGGGCTGCTATTCTTCTTCGACTGCTTTGTTGCCCGCGAACCCTGGCTCTGGCAGGCAGAAGCCCGGCGGGCAGAGTTCGCCGATGGTCAGCGTGGAAACCGTTTTGCTCGCCAGATCAACGACGCGGATCGCGTGATTGTTGGTATCGGCGATGAAGAGGCGCTCTCCCGCAAAGCTCAGGCCGCCTGGCTCGTAGAAGCGCGGCTGCTCGCCGTCATCGGCCCCAGGCTTGCCGTCGCCCAGGAAGCTGGTGGCCCGGCGCGTTTCGGGGTCCACCTTCCTGATCTTGTGGTTATAGGTGTCGGCCACGTAGATCGCGCCATCGTGCCAGGCCACGCCCAGCGGATGCTGGAAGCGGGCCAGATCGCCCAGGCCGTCCACATCGCCAAACTGGAAGAGATCGCCTCCCGCGACGGTTGTGACCTGCACGTCATCGCCCAGGGTCACGCGGCGCACGCTGCTGATCTCGCTGTCGGCGACGTAGAGCGCGCGGCCATCGGTCGTCAGGCCGCTGGGCTGGGCAAAGGCCGAGCGCAGCGCCGGGCCATCAATGCGCGCTTCGCGCCCGCTTCCGGCGACGTGGCGCAGTTCCTCGCTGGCCGGATCATAGAGCCAGAGCATATGACACCCGGCCATAGCGATATACAGCAGGCCATCCACAAAGCAGAGATCCCAGGGCGAGTTGAGCGGTTGCTCAAGCGCGGGGGCACTCAGGTTCGGCCCGATGCCTTGCTCGCCTGTGCCTGCGACGGTCTTGACAGTGCGGGCTTTGAGGTCCAGCCGCCGCAGCAGGTGATTGTCCGTATCGGCCACATAGAGCCAGTCGTGTTCGGCGTCAAGCGCCAATCCCTGCGGATTGCTGAAGCTGGCCTCCTCAAAGGAGCCGTCATCCGCGCCCGCCGCGCCGGTCCCGATGGTATCCAGCAGCGTGCCCTCTGATGTGGCGATGACAACGCGGTGATGCCCGCTGTCGCTGATGAAGAGGCGCGCGCCCGCGCCTACGGCGGTCTGGTCGGCCACGATCTTGCCAGGATAGGCGAGCGGCATATCAACGAGGGCATCACTTTCCAGGTGGACGGGCAGCGGCGTGTCATCGAGCAGCCCCGCCCCTTTATAGGCGTCCAGCGCGGCGGCAATCACCATATCGAGCTGCTCGCGGTGGCCCTCGCCAGAGACAGTACCCAGCAGATAGCCCGCCGGGTCCACCAGAACGACTGTCGGCCAGCCGCGCACAGCGTAGGCGTTCCAGAGGCGGTGATTGACATCAACTACCACCGGATGGCTGATGCCATAGCGCAGGATGGCGTTACGGATGTTGTCGGTATCCTTCTCGTTCTCGAACTTGGCCGAGTGGACGCCAATCACCACCAGCGGCTCATGGGCATATTTCTCTTCCAGGTATTTGAGGTCCGGCAGAATGTGCATGCAGTTGATGCAGCAGTAGGTCCAGAAGTCCAGCAGGACCAGCTTGCCCTTGAGGTCGGCCAGCGTCAAGGGATGGTCGGTATTGAACCAGGCCGCGCCGGAAAGTTCAGGCGCGCGCACCGGCTCGCGCTCAACGGTTGCCATGATGTGTCCCTTCTTTCAAGGGAGAGGGTTCATGCGGTATGGGGAGCGCATGCGCTCCCCATACCGCATGAACCCTCTCCCTGATTTATTTTGTTTGCCAGGCGGTTGCCGAGCGTTCGCGGCCATGCCGCGCCGCCACGATCTCGGCCATAATCGCCAGCGCCATCTCTTCAGGGGAGACCGCGCCGATGTTCAAGCCGATGGGGCCGTGAATGCGCGCAAGCTGCTCGTCGGTGATGCCCTGCTGGCGCAGGCGCTCGCTGCGCTCCTCACTGGTTTTGCGGCTGCCAATCGCGCCAATGTAGCTTACGTCGCTCTTAAGCAGCACGCGCAGCGTCGGCTCATCGAACTTAGGGTCGTGTGTCAGGACAGCGGCGGCGGTTGCCACGTGCAAGGGTATCTGCTTTCCCAGCACTTCATCCGGCCATTCGCAGATGACCTCATCGGCGTGGGGGAAACGCTCGCGGGTGGCAAAGGCGGCGCGCGCGTCAATCACGATCACCCGATAGCCCAGCGTTTTGCCAAAGGTGGTCAGCGGGATGGCGATATGCCCAGCGCCCACGATGACCAGCTTATGCGGCGGCGGAAAGGTTTCGATAAAGACATCCAACGCCCCGGCCTGCGGCTCATCAGCAGCTTCTGGGGTGTAGCTGATGGTTTTGGCCGCGCCCTGCCAGATCATGGGGCGCGCGTCTGCGGCCACGCGCGCGTTTAACTGCGCGCTGCCCAGCGTACCCTGAGTCGCGCCGTCTTGAAAGACCAGCAGCTTTGCGGCCAACGGTCCAGCGCCACCAACGAGCGTGGCAAGCGCCACCGGGCGCTCATTCGCCAGGCTGGCCTTGAGGGTTTCGTAGATTTCAGCCATTGCCGGACCTTTCCGGGCAGGTGTTTCACGTGAAACACTCAACTACCAATCCAGCCGCTCCACGAAGACTTTGATCTCGCCGCCGCAGGAGAGGCCGATCTTTTCCAGATTTTCTTCTTCGCTAATGCCGAAGGTGAGCATCTGCGGCGTGCCGGTCTTGATAACCTCTTCGGCAGCGGTAATAACGGCTGGCTCAACACAGCCGCCGCTGACGGAGCCGCTGATCTCGCCGCGCTCGCTGACGGCCAGCTTCGCGCCTTCCTGGCGTGGCGCGGAGCCAACCACCGCCGTAACGGTTGCAACGGCCACGCGCGCGCCCTGTGCGCGCCACTTCTCTACATCGGGCAAAATGTCTTTCATGGGATCGTGCCTCCTCTTGCAGATTGGTCTGCATAGAGCATGAAAACGTTACTGAAGGTCTTATCTTCCAGGTAGCTGCTGCAAGCGCGCCTGCCCCCGGCGGCTGGGGCGACTGTCGTCAATCTGCTCCAGCACTTTGCCCAGTTCCAGCAAGCTGTCCAGGCTGTGGGCCGAGAGAAAATTATCAATGAAGGGCAGCGCGGTCTTCATGCCAATCGTCACCGGGCGATAATCCTCCGCGCCCAGCAGCGGGTTCAGCCAGATCAGGCGGTGGCTGCTGTGTTGCAAACGGTCCATCTCGGCCCGCAGCACGTCGGGTTCGCCGCGATCCCAACCGTCGCTGATAATCAGCACCACCGCGCCATGCCCCAGGACGCGCCGCGCCCAGCGATAGTTAAAGTCGCGCAGGCATTCGCCAATGCGTGTGCCGCCTGACCAATCCTGCACATTCTTGGAAACGTCACGTACCGCGTCATCTACGTCGCGCTTGCGAAGCTGGCGGGTGATGCGCGTCAGGCGCGTGCCAAAGACAAAGGCTTCGGTGTTCTGCAAGCCGCTGGAGATGGTGTGGATAAAATGCAAGAGCAGACGCGAATAGAGGCTCATCGAGCCGCTGATGTCGCAGATGATGACCAGCGGGCGCGGCTTGCGTCTGATCTTGCGCCAGGTCAGTTCCATCAACTCGCCGCCATACTTCATATTGCGGCGAATGATGCGGCGCAGATCGGGGTAGGCGCCTTTGCGCGACGGAGCCTTGCGGCGCGTGGGCCGCTCGCCGAGATGCCAGTGCATCTCAGCCATCAGGCGCTTGGCCTCCTGCATCTCTTCCCAGCTATAGGACTCGAAGTCTTTGCCGCGCAGCTGCTCGATGGCGCTGTAGGCGGTTCCCTGGGCCTCGTCATCGTCGTCATCGTCGCTCTGATCGGCCTGATCCGATGGGCGCGCGCGGCCAGCATCGCGCTGGGGCTGCATCAACTGGCGAGTCAGGCGCGCGGCCTGCGCCTCCAGTTCCTGGCGCTCGCGCGGCGGCAGACGGATAGGGCTGCCGCGCTTTTCGTCGCTCTTGACGATGGCGTTGTCGTCCAGCTTGCTCAGCCGGTGCTTCATTTGCCAGAAGTAAAAAAACGCCTGGTCAAAGAGCGGCTCCTGCTCGTGTCGTGAGAGCAGCGTGCATTTGAGCGCGTGATAGAAGTCCTCGCGCTTCTTAACATCAATCAGGCTGATTGTTTTCGAGGCTTCCACCATGCGGCCCGGGCCAACATCCAGGCCCATATCCCAGAGCAGCCGCCCGAACTCCACCAGCTTGCGCTGAAGCTGGTGGCCGCGCTCCAGATCATGAGCGGTGAGCAAGTCGTTGTTCTCTGGCAGCATAGCTCATACCATCCGGTTGCTGTGTGGTCACGGATACCTTATCTTCAAGCGCCGATCACTTTATGCAGTAACTTGCTCAGGGCGTTGCCGCTGTTAACCTTCTCGATGTCGTCCTGGTACTTGAGCAGCGCGCCCAGCGTATCGCGCACCGGACCTTCCTGCAATTCGTGAATCTCCAGCGTCACCAGCGAACTCACCCAATCCAGCGTTTCAGCGATGCCCGGTGACTTGAAGAGGTCCATCGCGCGCAGTTCTTTGACAAAGATGCAGACCTGCCGCGCCAGCTTTTCGCTGGCTTCGGGCGCTTTCGCCAGGACAATCGCCAGTTCTTTCTCCAGCGTGGGATAATCAATCCAGTAATAGAGGCAGCGGCGGCGCAGGGCATCGTGAATCTCGCGCGTGCGGTTGGAGGTGATGACGACGATGGGCGGCTCCGGGGCCGTCAGCGTGCCGATCTCTGGCACCGTCACCTGGAA
This sequence comes from Ktedonobacterales bacterium, assembly GCA_036557285.1. Taxonomy (NCBI): domain Bacteria; kingdom Bacillati; phylum Chloroflexota; class Ktedonobacteria; order Ktedonobacterales; species Ktedonobacterales bacterium. Next base: position 2,703 of record DATBHW010000052.1, on the reverse strand, counting down.
ATCCGAGAGGATTTCCAGCAGGAACGCCTCAAACTCTTCATCGCTGCGATCAAGCTCATCAATGAGCAGCACTGGCGCTTTCTTATTGCCGGGATCAATCGCTTCCAACAATGGGCGGCGAATCAAAAACTCCGGGCCAAAGATGTCCTGCATGGCCGCATCGTTGTTGGCCCCGCTGGCCTCCAGCAGCCGAATGTGCAGCATCTGGCGCGTGTAGTTCCATTCATAGACGGCTGTATTGACATCAATCCCCTCGTAGCATTGGAGGCGAATCAGCCGGGTATCCAGCATACTGGCAAGCACCTTGGCGATCTCCGTCTTGCCAACGCCCGCCTCGCCTTCCAGTAGCAGGGGCTTGTGGCGCTTGAGCGCCAGGTAAATCGTTGTCGCCAGACTGCGGTCTGCGATGTAGCGCTGCGCGGACAGCGCGGCGAGAACATCATCAATTGAGGCGGGAAGTGCCTGCTGTACTTGTTCCACGTGGCCTCCAAGGGGGAGAAGTAATACATATAATAGGAGTACAGGGGAGAGTTACTGCTCATATTGTACCACAGCCGGGGAGCCAGACTCACCCCAAAGCAATACAGCGACAATCTTTTACGTGGCTGGTTCTGGCCGCAGTGACCTGGCCCATGCCATGATGAGGCGATGGGACAGGCTGAGCGGCGGCGGTAATGCGGGAAGCGCATCAACATGAAACCAGGCGGCGTCATCGAGTTCCTGCTGATCGGGGTGTAGTTCGCCAGCGGCGTACCGCGCTTGAAACCCGACCATGAGCTGCGTAGGGAAGGGCCAAGGCTGGCTGTTGATGTAGGTCACATCGTCTATCTCGATCCCCACCTCTTCGGCGACCTCGCGGCGCACACAGCCCTCTAAGGTTTCGCCCGGTTCAACAAACCCGGCCAGAATGCTGTACCGTTTGCCCCAGCCAGGCTGATGGGCCAGCAAGATATGCTCTCCGTTATGGACCAGGACGAGAACAGCTGGGATCACTGGAGGATAGCCAATATGGCTGCATCGAGTACAGCGGCGCTCCCAACTCATGGCGAGCGGTCCGTTCGGCGCTCCACAGGCCGGGCAGTAACGGCTGCTGCGTTGCCAGTGCAGAATCTGGGAGGCATAGCCCGCTGCGCTGTAGGCCGCGTCGTCGAATTGACCAAAAAGCGTGCGCAGCCCCAGTGCGCGCCATCCCCTGGGAACAGGCTGTTCGGCGCTCATTTCACAGGCCATGCAAGCAATGCCATCTAGCGTTCCCACATAGAGTGCGCTGTGCGGTTGCATGCTGGCAATGCCCGCCTCATCGGTATGCAGAAGACCGACTCCCTGTTCGCTTTCCTGAACAAGAAGCTCGTTTTCTCGAAATGGGAGCCAGAACGCCGGGCCGCTCTCAGGAGCGGCGGGCGGATAAGCACGCTGAAACGTGGAAGCCATGCGTTCATCCTCCAGTGCCCAGTCTGCATGTGAAGAAAAGGCGCTGATACGGCGATTACCTGGAGACAATCTGCTCTGGCGGCTATCCCTCCTGGCGGATGACCGCTGGCGCTTCTGCTGGCTGAGGGGCTGTCTGATGGCGTCGGACGGCTTCGATAATGACGCTGGGGTCGGGGAATCCGTCATCGCGGTACATCGAATGGACCAGTTCACCGTCTACGGCAACCTCGAATGACCCATCATACCAGGGGACCAGTTCGATCTCCGCGAGTTCGTGGCGAAACGTCCTCATGAGGGCGTCGGCCAGCGCCAGCGTCTGCGGCTCGTAGCCGCATTCAGAGCAGTAGGTGATGGTCACTTTGACCAGCCGCTTTGTCATGTCTTCTTCTCCCTGGATAGTCGCTCTGGCGCGGCGTTAGGCGTGTACCGCTTCGACGATCTCGCGCAGGCTGCCCACCACGTCCTGGTTGTTTTCTGGCTTGATCTCCTCGCGCCAGGCAGCCGTTGCTTCCGCCAGCCTTGCCCTGACATCTTCGGGCAGTTCGCTGATCGAGGCGTCAGGAGCGCCAAACTCAGGGGACTGAGCGTACATCTCCAGCCGTTTACGCGCGTTCCGCTCGGTGACACTTGCGGGCCGTTCGATGAACCGGCCAAGCTCGCGGAACTGCTCGTCAAAGAAAGCGAAGACGGGGATGGAGCGAAACTGACCATCTTTGAGGTATTGATCCATGAGATCGGCATTCTGGTCGCGCAGGAAGACGCGCAGGTTGAGCTTGCCGCTTTCCTCGGCGAGACGGCCAAGAATAGGGAGATTGTTGATGACATCGCCACACCAGTCTTCGGCGATGACCAGGACGTTCAGCGAGCGCGGCAGGCTCTTGAAAACGGCTACGTCAGCCGGATCGAGGATAAGTTCGCGTTCATTTGCCGCGAAGCGTTCCTGGTTGCGTGTCATCCGGGCCTTGAACTCGTCGTAGGTCCAGCCCTGCTCGAACCGCTCATGCGTCACTGCCATAGGTATCCTCCTTGGGATTATGAAGCTCTCCTGTCGGTTGAAAGGCTTCAATACTACACAAATGATAGTATTGAAATTGTACCACGTCTAGCGTTTTTTGTCTCGTTGGGATGTTTTTCGGGGTTCTGCCAAAAAGCGGGGGCCACTGGTAGCGCCGCCGTCCCGGCGGCAGGGGGCTGCGGGGCGGTGTACCTGTAGCGCCGCCGTCCCGGCGGCCAGCGTTGGCCTGCTGGCGCCGTGGCCCGGAGGGCGAACGC